>JAOZLI010000218.1 GCA_029934915.1 Desulfocapsa sp.
TGGAGCCATGGCTGGCCAGACAGCTCAGCCCCCGCAATGATTTTCGTATTGAAACTGGCCTCTATAATGACTTGCCAGTGGTAATCTTCAAGGTTGAGGCCACCCTGCAAACCCCTGTCAAATTCAATGGTACAGCCTATGTCCGAGTAGGAGAGCATAAGCATAAACTTCATGAACACCCTGAAAAGGAGCGCAAAATCTGGAAGAAGGGGCAAAAATCCATATTCGAGAAAGGTATTGTCCTGCGAGAACAGAGCGGTGATCAGGTTCTTGCCCTTATTGATTACCCAGCCTTCTTTGATATGCTGGATATCCCCCTGCCAGATAATCGGGCTGGAATATTCAGCAAGTTAGAGGAAGAGCAGGTCATTATCAAAGAAAATGACCATTTCCACATCACCAATCTTGGCGGAATCCTCTTTGCCAAAGAGCTGGATAAATTCCCAGGCCTGGGAAGACGAGCCTTGCGGGTAATTATCTATAAAAATGATAATCGTCTTCAGGCCCAGAAAGATCAAACAGGCCATAGAGGTTATGCCGTTGGCTTTGAAGGCCTTATTGACTGGATTTATGACCAGCTACCTGTCAATGAACTCATAGAAGAAGCCTTACGGGTTGAAAAAAAAATGTATCCCAAGGTTGCCATCCGTGAGTTTGTGGCCAATGCCATCATCCATCAGGATTTCAACATCTCTGGCACAGGGCCGATGATTGAAATATTTCCAACCCGTATTGAAATAACCAACCCAGGTAAGCCCCTGGTGGATACTGACAGATTCATTGATCATGCGCCTCGCTCCAGAAATGAAATTTTGGCAGCCCTCATGCGGCGAATGAATATCTGTGAAGAACGGGGTAGCGGCATTGACCGAGCCATTGATGCCATTGAGGTTTTCCAGCTCCCTGCTCCAGAGTTTCAGGGTGAAAAAGAGTTCACCAGAATAACCCTCTTTGCCCATCAGGAGTTACGGGGAATGGATAGAAAAGACAGGGTGCGGGCTTGCTATCAGCATTGCTGTCTACGCTGGGTCTGCCGGGATCTTATGACCAACAGTTCACTGCGGAAACGCTTTGCCATAGCAGATAAAAATTACTCCATGGCCTCCCGTATTATCCGCACAACCCTGGATGATGGGCTGATAAAGGTATCTGATCCAGCGAACAAATCGAATAAGAAAAAATATGTGCCATTTTGGATTTAATATCTATGTGACGCTCATGTGACTGGCATGTGACTGCGACCGAAGCAACACACCATATACTGACAGAAAAACAAGAAAAAACACTATATAGCAGGCTTTCCACCTCGAAGACCTATGTAACTGGCATGTGACTGAAGCAAAGGATACAAGACCATGGTAACAAAAACCGATGAACAGGCACTGGAAGAACATATTGAATCATGGCTGATTGATAACGAGGGTTACAAGCTCAGTAAACCTGCAGACTTTAACCGTGAGTTTTGTATTGATGAAGTTCATTTCTGGAATTTTCTGGAAACCACTCAACAAGATGAGCTGGACAAATTACGGGATCGACCCAATTACCAGCGGCTTATCCTGGAGCGATTAAAACGCAGAATCAAAAAAGATACCATCGCAGGAGTGCTCAAGAAAGGACTGGCCATTGATAATGCCAACTTCTCCCTGCTCTACCGTTTGCCCTATAATGATCTTAATCCTGATGTTATTAAACGCTTTGACGCCAATATCTTTTCCATAGCCAGACAGATTCATTATTCAGAAGCTGAGCCATTACTTTCTGTGGATATGGTACTCTTTGTTAATGGCATGGCCTTAGCAACCTTTGAGCTGAAAAATCCGTGGACAGGTCAGAATGTTTATCATGCCAGGGAGCAGTACAAAAACGATCGTGCCCCCCAAGAACCTCTTTTTCAGTTTGGGAAATGCCTGGTACATTTTGCTCTCGATTCCAATGAGGTTTTCATGGCTACCAGGATCGCTGGCAAGGCCACCTATTTCCTGCCCTTCAACAAAGGTTTCAACAACGGCAAAGGCAACCCGCCAAACGCCAATGGCATGAAGGCAAGCTACCTTTGGCAAGAAATCTTAGCTAAAAAAAACCTCACCAATATTCTTGAACACTTTGCCAAATATACTAAGGATGAAAAGGGTCAGGAGGTTCTCTTTTTCCCCCGTTATCACCAGCTTGATGTAGTGCGCAAAGTCATGGTTCATTCCAAAGAGCACGGGACTGGCCAAACATATCTTATCCAACACTCTGCGGGGTCTGGAAAGTCTAACTCCATCACATGGCTTTCCTATCAGCTCATTGAACAATATGACCAAAGCGGCACAAAAAATATTTTTGACTCGGTAATTGTTGTTACTGACCGCCGTATCCTTGATAAGCAGATCAGAAACAATATCAAGTTATTCTCTGAGGTGAAGAATATTGTTGCCCATGCTGAGAGCGCTGCCGACTTAAAAAAATATCTAGAAGCGGGCAAGAAACTCATCATTACCACCATTCAAAAGTTCCCCTTTATCGTTGACGGTATGGCTGACCTGTCCAACCGTAATTTTGCCGTAATCATTGACGAGGCTCATTCCTCCCAAAGTGGCAAAGCCGCAGATAAGCTCAATATGTCTCTGGGTGACGACAACCCAGAAATAGCAGACTGGCAGGACAAGATACTGGCCACCATGGAAGGACGAAAGATGCTCAGCAACAGTTCATATTTTGCATTTACCGCCACCCCGAAAAACGCCACGCTCGAAAAGTTTGGCTGGCAGGCCACAGATGGCAGCTTTCACCCCTTTCATCTCTACTCCATGAAACAGGCTATTGAGGAAGGTTTCATCCTCGATGTTCTGGCAAAATATACCACCTATAAAAGCTATTATTCCATTCAGAAATCCATTGAAGACAACCCGCTCTTTGATACAGCCAAGGCGCAGAAGAAACTACGGGCCTATGTTGAAGGTCATAAGGAAACCATCAAGGTTAAAGCCAGGATAATGGTGGATCATTTCATAGCCAATATCTATCAGAGAAAAAAGATGAAGGGAAAAGCCAAGGCCATGGTGGTGACCCGCAATATTGAATGTGCTCTGCGTTACTTCTTTGCCATTCGTGAAGAGTTGACGGCAAACAATGTACCCTTTAAGGCCCTGGTGGCCTTTTCTGGCACTAAATCCCTTGATGGCGTTGAACATACTGAGGACAGCATTAACGGCTTTGCCTCAAAGGACATTGCCAGCCAGTTTACCAGTGATGATTATAAGATTCTGGTGGTTGCCAATAAGTTTCTGACAGGCTTTGACGAACCGCAGCTCCACACCATGTATGTCGACAAAAGACTGCAAGGTGTTTTAGCAGTACAGGCATTGTCCCGACTTAACCGTTGTAATGTAAAGCTGAATAAAGACGACACCTTCATCTTAGACTTTACCAACTCTTCCGATGAAATCAAAAGAGCCTTCGATCCATTTTATACCGCAACCTCGCTCAGCGAACCAACCGATGCTAATATTCTCCATGACATCAAAGGGGAACTTGACAAAACTGGCTATTATGAGCAGGCGGAGGTTGAAGAGTTCAATAAAGGCTATTTCAACAATGTATCAGTAGATGAACTCCACCCCATTCTTGATAAGGCAGCAGCTCGCTTTGATGAAGAGGAGGATGAAGAAGCAAAAATTGATTTTAAGATTAAGGCCAAGCAATTTGTTAAAATATATGCCCAGATAGCCTGTCTTATTAATTTCAATCAAGCAGAATGGGAGATGTTGCATTGGTTTCTGAAATTTCTGATTCCTAAACTGGCAATTAAAGATCCAGACAAAGACACCTTAGACAAGCTACTGGAAAGTGTTGACCTATCAACCTATGGCCTGGAAAGGGTTAAGCTTGAGCATCAAATAGTCTTAAATGATGAAGATTCAGAACTTGACCCACAGAATCCAAACCCACGGGGCCACCATGGTGGAGATAGTGACCGTGACCCATTGGATGAAATTATCGCCAATTTTAATGAGAAATATTTCTCAGACTGGGATGCCACACCTGAAGAACAAAGGGTAAAATTTCTAAATATTGCCAGACATGTGGCCACCAATGCAAATTATAAGGCTCAGGTAATGAATAATCCTGATCAGCAGAACAGACAACTTGCATTGGAAAAATTAATCAAACAAGCAGTGGGAATTGAACGCAAGCGGGAGGTGGGTCTATATAAGCAATATGCCTCTGACAATGATTTCAAACGAGCTTTTGATGCCAGTATCATGCGTTTGTTGAGCCAGAGTGGTGACAACAAAATAGGCCAGGCCTTGGGAATATAAAAATCTATTTAGAGACAACTGCAACTGCCATGGCTTCCCATTCAACATCTGAGAGTTTTGCAGGAACAAGAAGAACACCAAGGTCATTACAGTTTTCTGGCCAGTCAACCGTGCCATCCCTGTTCATGGTAACAACGGATACCTGTTTGCCTCTCTTGCGCTCCATTGAGGCCTTTGACAATTTACCGATTTTGCTTTGAAGAGCTGATAATCCCGCCATAATTTTTACCCGTTATTCAAAACAGCAATTTAAATCATCAGAATTTTATAGAAAAAATGAATTGCGTGACATAGTCCCCACCCCCTGTCTATACAAAAAGGGGTTAAGCATCATTCAGTTTCTCTTCCAGATCAGCTAATCGC
>JAOZLI010000529.1 GCA_029934915.1 Desulfocapsa sp.
CCTTTGTACGCCTGGAACCAGGAATGGAATAGTCTTGATCCGCTTTCTTTTTAATCATGGCGTACAATCCTTTTGTACCACTGGGCAGGTTTGCAAAGTCTGCAATGATCCCATAGCGGAACAATGCCACCTCATCGGGTTTTACCTGTTTTGTCATTAACGCCTCCATTTTGATTTAAATTCAATGATGAAAAACGTTATATCAGATCAGCTATCCATACACAGTCCCCATTAGTTGTTGGAAACAGTAAAATGACAATACCGGCCATCGGAGCGGGAGCCGAAACCGACAATTTGCGGCAGGGACAGGAGGTGCTCTGCGGCAATATCACGCATCTTGATCAACACACTATTTGTGTTGTACTTCTCACGAAATGATTGCAAGTCAGGTGTGCACTCATTGGCAAGAAGACCTGTCAGAATGGTCAATGCCTCACGCACATACTTGATCCTCCGTCTCAACCAACGCAAACCACCTGGAAGTGAAATGTCCGGGCGTAATATTTCCGCAGCCTCCTCCCGGCTTGAAGATGACACCGCAATGTTGACGACCTGCTCCACTTCGTCTAACGTACCTGGCAACCGGGAAGCGAAGAAGTCAGGGAGCAATGAGATAGTCACCCTTTGACAAGGGCAGTACCAACGAGCCACCAGGCAATAATCTGGAAATTTTCTGGGATAGGTTCCATGTCTTGCCAGACCGCACCCTCCTTCAGGGTGAAACGGACATTGTTTAAGATCTACCTGCTCCCATGCCTTTTGCTCTATGTACTCTTCAATAGTTATTTCAACTGGAAAACGGATTTGCATATGAAAAATATAGGACGAAATGAACCATGCCCCTGCGGCAGTGGCAAAAAATATAAAAAATGCTGTTTACATGCCTCTCAGCCGACAGATGGAGGCATGCTTGTTTACACGGATCTGGATGAATTATCAAATCAGGTTCCGCATTTAATTGAACAGGGGAAATATAAGGAAGCTGAGGCCGTGTGTCAGCAACTTATAGAGCAATATCCAGAGCAGATTGATGGCTTGCACCGATACGCAGAGTTCTTTGAAACAAAGGGGGACTCACTAAAGGCGGCTGAATACTATCACAAAACAGCAGCATTCGCTGAACAAGCAGGAGGGTTCGGGGAAGAATCAATGGCCTTTTTTAAGAAAAAGGCTTTAGAACTTGCTGGTGGTAATGAAGGGTAGCGCCGGTTTATGATACCGTTTCCAGAAAATCACCGGTGAGGTAATCAGGCATTTTCAGGCGGTATTTTGTAAAATAAAGTGGCTGACAACA
>JAOZLI010000530.1 GCA_029934915.1 Desulfocapsa sp.
CAAAGTCTTTGGCAGTTTCGCCATCAATGGTGACGTGCTGGATATCGCGAAGGTCAAGTCTTTCTTTTGATGGAGCAATTTTGTCTGTTATTGCTTCTACCTGGGCAATGGTTTGGTCGCTGAACCTGTGGGGAAGGTTGTGTTTTTCTATGACCAGCCGCATTTGAACATCTACTGAATCCGGATCTCCCAAGACTTCAATCAATGTTCCCTGCTGGTAGAGAGCATTGTCACTTTCACCTTCAATTTTGACAATGACTGCATCACCATCTTGCAGTTTGTCCGGGAGCTTTCCCTGCAGACGAATTGTAAAAGGATATCGGAAATCTTCAGGATAAACAATGGCCTGTTTGCCCTGTATAGCGACAAAACCTGCCAGCTGTTCTCTGCTCCTCCCTAAGATTGAAAGTACTTCCGCTTCCGGCCGACCGTCTCTGTTCACTCTAAAGACCCTGATCAAAACCTTGTCACCGTGGTGGGCGGTGCGTATGTTTTCTGGTGAGAGGAAAGGGTCTCTTGAATATTTTTTTAAATCAAATTTGGACGTCAGGCCGGTGACAAATCCAAAACCTTTTGCATTCTGGTCAACCGTTCCTTCAGCCAGTCCGTGTTTTGGACCGGGGCCATAGGTGTCAGTATCTGTTTGTTGCAGTATTTTTTCGTGTGTGAGCCGGGTCAGGAGATTATGGAGAGGCTTGCGGGCAGAAAGCGGAAGGTCCAGGTCTTTGAGAATAAACTTTGCTTTTAAGGGTTTGTCGCTTGTATAAAGAAGTGCCAATAGTTGCTGTTTAAGGGAATCTTCCTGCGAATGTTTGTGGAGATTTTTCTTGCCTCGGGATGAGTGTCTGTCTTTTTTCTTATGTGTAAATCGTTTTTTTTTCTGCATGGGATGTTTTCTTCTTCCAAGAAGCTGATATTTTGGTAGGTTGCACAGATGGTGTGATGGTGAACTGTTATAACGTGTACTTGTAGGATAGTCACGATTGATTAAAAAGCAATTTGATTACCGGATCTCTTTTGAATCTTAATAAAATACCGACATTTTTCTGATATCTTATGCAGTATATACCTTTTGATCTTGAACTGTATCGCAGCCAGATGAGGACACTGCTGGGCTCGAGCCCCAGAAATCATGTCTTTTGGGATGCTCTCGATTTTGCCACTGATGCCCATGATAACCAATGGCGAAGATCAGGTGAAGCCTACATTATGCATCCATGCTCTGTTGCTAAGATTTTGGCCGATGAGATGGATGTGGTTGACCCGGAAATCCTGTCTGCAGCGCTTCTCCA
>JAOZLI010000531.1 GCA_029934915.1 Desulfocapsa sp.
CCGGAATCTCGTTGATTTTATGACTACGTATCCATCAAGACTATGAAACTTTCGATCTGTGTCCGCCAATTCTTTGAGCAGTATCTCCCTCAGATCAAAGGGTGTGGAATCAATACAATCACTGCCTATCGTGACGCCTTCTCACTCTTTCTACCCTTTGCCAGGGATGAACTTGATATTCCCATCAACTCTTTGCAGGTTGAACAACTCACCCCGGAACTGATTGTGAACTTTCTTGGTTGGCTTGAAAAAGAGCGGGGAAATAGTTCCAGAACCAGAAATCATCGACTGGCAGCCATAAAATCTCTGGCAAAGATGATTCTTTATATGCATCCAGACAAGAGAGATATTGCGGTAAGAATATTGGACATTCCCAAAAAGCGTTACCACAGAAATATAATCGGCTTCCTTTATCAAGAAGAACTCCTGGCTGTCCTTGACTCTGTTAATCTCAAATCAGCACAAGGATTCAGAAATTATACCATACTAAATTTGCTTTTCGACTCCGGTGCCAGGGCCAGTGAAGTAGCTGCACTCGATCTAGACTTCTTTGATCCACAGAATAAAACGCTGGCCATTCTCGGCAAGGGAAGGCGCTTCAGAATGATAACCCTCTGGCCAAAAACAATAGACCTCCTTTGCCGGTATATTAAAGAGTACCGGATTTCACCACATACTCTTTACAGAAATCGTTTGTTTCTCAATCAGCGGGGAAAGGAATTTACCCGGCACGGAATATATCGACTCTGTCGAAAATATCTTGAAAAAGTCCTTTCGGCAAAACGATTGAAAGACATCAACCCTGCTCATAGCTTCAGGCATTCTTGTGCGGTAAATATGCTTCTGGCTGGGAAACCCATATCTGACATAAAAAACCGTCTCGGTCATGAAAGCATAAAATCGACAATGATATACCTGCACCTTGATTTAGGGCACCGAAAGCAGATTCAGAAAAAATTCATTGCCTATACACAGTCTCTGCTCAATCAGGATGACAAGATAGATGAATTGGTTGACTGGGAGAACAAGGAAGAAATTTTAAATTGGCTTGATAGCCTGTAGGGGGCTTCTAGCCCCCGTCAGGTTGACGGATAAGTAGGAGAAACCCAAATAAGTTATGTTGCATAGAAAATGAGAATCAATTCCATAAGCGACATAACAGTATGAAATTAAAAAGAAAATATTGAGCAGGCCTGGTCGGCGGAAAAGGTTGTTATTTCATGTGGATAGGCGAACACGCAACATAACAGTCTATATACGTAATAGATCCTGATTTTTCTTTTAAATTATGA
>JAOZLI010000035.1 GCA_029934915.1 Desulfocapsa sp.
CGTACCTATGTGTGATGCTTGCTTAAGCTGGGGGGCTTACGGGGGCAGCTAATTGCTTCACCAAAACATGCTTTGCAAACTTTTGCTCTTGCAAAGCTGCGAAAAATGTAAACTTGCCGTTAAAATTCGATAGCACTTGTTTCTGAATTATTAGGCAAAACCATAACTTCCTGTTAATTACATCCTAGCCAACCAACCTCTCCTATTTGTTAAGCAAATAGCTGTCCTAGAAAAACTTCCCCCTCCAAAAACAAAAAGCCCTGCCGACAAAAAAGTCAACAGGGCTTAACAAACAGCTTCTTCCGCATGCGGAAGAAAGAACTCAACTAATAAATATCAAGATACTCATCAAGCTCCCAATCGGTAACAGCAGTACGATAACGATCCCACTCATCTTCTTTAGCTTCAATATACTTAGCAAAGATATGAGAACCAAGGGTAGCCTCGGCAATAGGGTTGGCCTTAAGTTCCTCAATAGCCTCTTTCAGACTTCCTGGCATAACAACAATACCAGCGTCATCCATCTCGGCAGGACTCATCTTGAAGATATCTTTATCAACAGATGCAGGAGGAGCCATCTTGTTCTTCACACCGTCAAGACCTGAATTGAGCATCATGGCAAGTGCAAGATATGGGTTACAGGCTGGATCCGGGCAGCGAATCTCAGTACGAGTTCCCAGCCCACGAGACGCTGGAATACGAACAAGCGCAGAGCGGTTAGAGGCTGACCATGCAGCATAAACCGGAGCTTCGTACCCTGGCACAAGACGCTTGTAAGAGTTTACCAGCGGGTTCGTTACTGCAGCAAAACCGCGGGCATTTTTCAATGAACCTGCGATATACTGATATGCAATCTCAGAAAGCTGAAGAGGCGCGCTCTCGTCAAAGAAAGCATTGGTGCCATCGGCATTAAAAAGAGACTGGTTGGTATGCATACCGGAACCGTTGATACCAAAAATTGGCTTTGGCATAAAGGTTGCGTACAGGCCGTAACGGGCAGCAACTGACTTAACAACCCATTTGAAAGTAATGGTGTTATCAGCTGCGGTAAGCGCATCGGAATATTTGAAGTTAATCTCATGCTGTCCTTCTGCAACTTCATGGTGAGACGCTTCAATCTCAAAACCCATCTCTTCGAGGGTTTCAATAATCTCACGACGACAATCATTACCAGTATCTTCAGGATCAAGGGAGAAGTATCCCGCAACATCATTAGTGATGGTAGTAGCACGACCTTCCTCATCCTTTTCGAAAAGGAAGAATTCAGCTTCAGTACCCACGTTCATGGTGTAACCCATCTCTTTGGCTTCGGCAAGAACACGCTTGAGATTGTTACGTGGGCAACCTTCAAAGGGAGTTCCGTCGGATTTTGCCACATCACAAATAATACGAGCAGCAGCAACACCATCCTGATTTCTCCAGGGGAGAACGGTGAAGGTGTCATAGTCAGGCTTCAGGTACATATCAGACTCATTGATACGAACAAAACCATCAATGGAGGAGCCATCAAACATCATCATACCATCAAGTGCCTTTTCTATCTGGCTTTTTGGAATGGCAACGTTTTTCATAAAACCAAAAATATCAACAAACTGGAGGCGGAAATAATGAATATTTTCCTCCTCGATGGTTCTCATAATTTCGTCCCTGGTCATCGTACAATCTCCTTACTGAAGTTTAAATATTCTCTTTTATCCCAGGCATCATCCAAGGGATAAAAGAAGTTCCCGTTACGGGTTTTTATACCTGAAATTTCGTTAAAAAATACAACAAATACTCATTACTTTTTTTTACGTAATAATTCAATTAAAAATCTATCCGTTACCCCAACACCACGCTTACAAGAAGCAGGGCATTCAAAAACAAATCATGAAATATACGGTGCTCTAGATGGCTGGGTTAATCATAATTCAAACTCGTCTGCATCCACGTAACATTCAGCTTTTCTGCCAAGAACAGTAAGAATTTTTCCCGCGACAAATCCAGTACCAGCAGCGATAAGGATTGTAATCCCAATCCCGGTCAGCTGACTTGTTTTATCAATACCATTTGCAATAAACAGAGCCGCTACACCACCAAGAATACCAGGGATACCATGTAAATTCATAACCCCGCAGGTATCTATCCCCTTTAGAACACTTTCAACTTTACCCTGCAACACTGCAAAACCAAATGTCGAAATTGCTCCTGCCACCAAACCGATCACAAAGGAAGATGCAGGAGAGGCGACATCACACGTTGAACCTATTGCTACACCACCCGCCAATGCAGCATTAGCAATATCTGCAGCTGAGATCTTTCCACGCAGCCCAACAGTGGCAAAATACGTTGCCAGTGTTGCACCGGAAAGAGCCAGAATAACATTTATAGCTGTATGCGGAACAAGCTCTGGCGCCACAAGGGCTGCGCAAAAACTTGGCCAGAACAGCCAGAGTATCATACTCCCAAGCAGAGAGAACCTATCACTTGTGTCGTCCGACTCAATGGGCTCATCCATCTCCTTTTTAGTCGTCATTGTCATAATGACTCCAAGCCCGAAAATCGCTCCAAAGGCATGAATGACTATGGAACCACCCGTATCGACAAATGCTCCTGACGCTATAAGGCCAAAGCCTTCATCCAAAATAATCCATTCGTTCAGAGCGTAGCAGGGAATGAAAAGAAGGCCAAGTAATATATACTGTCCCATTTTCAGCCTGCCAAGTGGTGCTCCGGCACAGATTAGAAGACTGGCAGCCGCGAATTCTGCAAGAATCAGGCTGTCAATCTCAGATCCTGAGTGCCCCAAAATCCCAAGGCTATCTTTTAAAATGTAAAGAGGAATAGCAACACTCACCAACAAATACGTTGCAGTAACCGCCGAGCGGCCATACTTCTTTACAAAAACCATCAGAAAACCGAAACCAGCCAGCAGCATAGCCATAATATGGATAGCTCGATTGTACTTCTGTACTTCAATAACATGCTCAAGCTCGGTAGCACCACAGGCAGCAACCGTCGAGAGCAAAACAAATAATGACAACAATACCGTAAAACAGACTCCTGATTTCTTCATGGGACAAGCGTTCTCCTCAAGGTTGACAGCTAATAAAACTACTCAAATCAATTCAAAGCGACTTGATAGTTTTACACACTTCCCTCAAGTTCGCTGACGTCAAGATTCGTAATTCCCAATCTTTTCGACAGCATCCCACCACTCAACAACTATGCCAGAAACCTGACATCTCGACAACTAACCGAAATTCAGCGTTTATTTTGATGACAACTCAGCACCAGCGCGCAAATGCATTACATTCCTGTAAGATTAGCCGGAAAACCTTTCATTTTTGTATCATTTCGACATCCCTAACGATCTGGCACAGCATACTTAGTCAGTCGTACAACAGCAATACAACCTAAGCGACGAAAAACACGCGTATTCCAGTATACTAGAAACAACCGGCGCAGACAAACACAAAGCACTTAAGTGTTACACTTAATACTGCCTGGAAATATATTTTTACAAAAATGTAATTCTACGCCCCGCTGCCTATCCCATACAAAACACCATCCCGCAACTCTTCAACAAATGATTCATCAACAACCTTGTGCCCCTGCGCATCCAGCACATAAAAGACATCTATAAGCTGCTCTACTTCCGTAGCAATATAAGCTCGATGAATCGTCAAGCCGAAATCAGCAAGTGTTTGCGTAATACGATACAGTTGCCCTGGTCTATCTGAGGAGTACAACTCTACTATGGTATACTTCTGTGAGGCTTCATTATCAACAATCACCCTTGCCTCGTCAATACCGGAAGGACGTTTTCGCTTACCATAACTGTTCTTAAATTTCCTGTACAGCCTATGCCCTAACCCTAACCTGTGCCCAAGGGCAAGATTCAGATCTTCCTCCACCCCCTGCCAGTTCATTTCCTCAAATTCGACACCCTCTTCAGCCCGAAGCTCAAGAACATCAACCGCACACCCATTCTTCCAAGTAAAAACCTGGGCATTCAACACGGACAGATTATGAAGGCTCAACACACCACAGATTTTGGCAAGCAACCCATGCTGATCCCGACACAGAACAAGGAGCGACCATTGCGAACGCATTTTTCCTGGAGTAAGCAATGCCTTCTGGCGAAGAATCTCACGATTCTCATGATAGATACGTAAATGCCCCGCCACCGTCTCAGGCGTAAAACTTAAAAGATAATCAGAAGGAAGCTCACCCACACTCATTCGCACATCCTGCTCTGACACGAGCAGAGAATCAACTTGCTGCCGAAGCCAATCCACGCCCTGATCCACCTGATACTGCATGTCAGCTGATACCGAAAACTGCAAATATGGAGAAACTTTTAAATACATATCAAACAGAAGCGTTGCCTTCCAATTACTCCAGGCAGATGGCCCGGTTGCACGGGAATCTGACACCGAAATCAAATAGAGCATGGCCAAACGATCACTATCCTCGATCTTTTCAGCACAATGCCTGATAAACATTTCATCATTCAAATCGCGCCGCAATGCATTTTCCGGCAAAAAAAGGTGATAACGAACAACAAACTGCAAACTGCCCCGTTCCATCCCGTCAAAACCAAGCCGCGCTCCGACATTTCCGACCAACTCTGCCCCGATCACGGAATGATCCACTCCTGCTCCTTTGCCAATATCATGAAGCAGTGCAGCAAGAAACAGTACACGAGCAGAGGAAACACTCTGAAATATCGACTCTTCGGAGCTTACAACCGAACGCAACTCAGCCACACACTGCAAAAGATGTCGATCCACGGTATAAATATGATACACATCATGCTGAGCCAGCGACTCAATCTTGCCAAACTCCGGGATGTAAGCAGAAAGTAGTCCTGTTTCCAGCATCACTTCCAAAACCGAGAGAATATCCTTACCAGATTCCAGTATCTCAAAAAAGGGCTTCGACATCCTGACAGAAGAACGTAGTTTGTCAGTCACCAACCCAAGATTTCCAGCAACAATTTTCCGGCTTCTATGATGTATGGGCAAGCCACTCCTGGCGGCAACCAGAAAAACCCGCATCAGCAAATATGGCCGGGCCTTCAAATCAGCACTCTGCGCCACGAGATGAACTCGATTATTACGTATCGCTATCCCTTTTTCAACAGCACTGGACATCCCAACCGTCCCATCTGCGAGCTCTAACACATCGTCAACGTGCTCGAAAAAGAGATCGGTCGTCACAGCAATTACTTGCAAGTGGCGATAGAACTCCCGCATAAAATTTTCAACGCCAAGTACACCGTCACGGTTCCGATACCCAAAAGCCTCTGCCATCTCTTCCTGCAGCTCAAAATAGAGCTGTTCATTCTTACGACCGCTGATGTAATGCAGGCGGTTGCGAACCTTGACCAACATATTCCAGGCTTCAAGAAACGCTTTCTTTTCCTCTTCGAGCAATATGCCTGCGTTGCTTATAGCTTCAACACTCCGCAAGCCGAAAACAACGATTGCTATCCAGAGCATGGCCTGGATATCACGCATTCCACCTTTACTTTCCTTGATATTCGGTTCGAGCAAATACCCATGGCTACCAAAGCGAAGCCTGCGTTCACGCCGAAAAGTCTTCATAACCTGGACAAACTCGTCCCTTGCCCCTTCCACAAAATCCGCCTGATACTGCTGACGCAATTCTTCAAAAAGGGTTGACGACCCAACAAGAAACCGCGCATCAAGCATGGCTACCTGAAAAAAGAAGTCATCCTTCGCATGACTCATACATTCGTCAACGGTACGCACACCATGCCCGACATCAAGCCCGGTATCCCACAGGGGATAAAGCACACCGTTCACAACTTTTTCCATCTCCTCCTTTGCCTCTTCACGATACAAAACAAGAAGGTCAATATCAGAATAGGGAAAAAGCTCACTACGACCATACCCACCCAATGCCACGACAGCAATGGAGTCAGAATCCTCCCGACCTGACGCCACCCGAAATTGCAGGGTGATAAACTCATCGACCAGGCGACTCTGTTCCGTAAGTAAAGCCTGACCACTCAAGCCCTGCTTCCACAACTCCTCAAGAGCTTCCCTTTGTGCACGTAGTGTTGACATAACGCCTTATCTACACCGCATCGTGATCTTCTTCACCGGTACGAACGCGAACTATACGCTCTATAGGAATTACAAAAATTTTACCGTCTCCAATTTTGCCGGTATTGGCGGCATTCCTGATGGTATCAACCACCTGATCAGCCATGTCTGCAGCCACCACAATCTCGATGTTTACTTTAGGAATAAAGTCCACCACATATTCTGCACCGCGATAAACTTCAGTATGCCCCTTCTGACGACCATAGCCTTTCACTTCGGAAACAGTCATCCCTTTAATGCCTATCTCAGTCAGAGCATCCTTCACATCATCAAGCTTAAAGGGCTTAATTATTGCCTGAATCTTCTTCATAACTCACCTCTTATATTCATTAGCTTCTCATTTCTACGGTAATTATTCACCGTAGCAGCTTACCAACAAACTACGCTTTACACACCTTATACATACATGTTCTTGATTACCATCAAAGCTCAGCTAAACTATATTTGATGTAGGAGCTCGCCCCTGCGAGCGATTGTAGAGTATTGTTAAATCAGCAAAATCGCCCGCAGGGGCGGAGCTCCTACAATCAGATTTTACATTTACCTGAGCTTTATATTTACGCAACACGAAATATACACCCTCAACGAAGGTATTTGAACTTATGAATTGTAGGCAGTCTCAGAATGTTCGGTGGAATCCAGCCCCATAACTTCTGATTCCTCATCCACTCTCAACCCTAAAGTACTATCAATAACCTTAAGCAACACCCAGCTGATAACAAGTGTGTACGAACCAACAACAAGTACGCCAAATACCTGCTTCCACAACTGAGCTACATTTCCAGCAAGAAGCCCATCAACGCCACCAGGATTCACGCTGGTAGATGCAAAAATCCCAAGACAGATGGTGCCAACCGCACCACCCACTCCGTGAATCCCCACGACATCGAGCGAATCATCAAGCTTCAGCTTTCCTTTCAGATTTACTGCGCCATAACAAAGCATTCCAGCAAGCAAACCAATGGCAATTGCGGAATTTGGCCCTACAAACCCAGCCGCCGGGGTGATAGTCGCAAGCCCCGCAATAGCACCGGAAGCAGCACCTAAGGTGGTGGCATTCTTAATAAAGATCCATTCCATAACCACCCACATAAACATACCCGCCATTCCGGCAAGATGGGTTGCCACAAAGGCAGTTGCGGCAACTTCGTTAGCCGCCAACGCAGACCCACCATTAAAACCAAACCAGCCAAACCAGAGCAATCCAGTACCAATGAGTGTCATAGGCAAGCTATGGGGAATAAAACTTCGCTTCCCATATCCACGCCGGGGACCAACCACCAGGATTGCAGCAAAAGCCGCTGCACCACAGGTCACATGAACAACCAGACCTCCTGCAAAATCCATAACTCCCATCGCACCAAGCCAGCCACCTTTCCCCCACACCCAGTGACAAACAGGATTATAGACAAGAATTGCCCACAACAAGGCAAAAATTACAAAGGGAACAAACCGTACACGTTCAGCAAAGGCACCCGTGATAAGAGCCGGGGTAATAATGGCAAACATGCATTGATATATCATAAACACGGTTTGGGGAATGGTGGTCGCATAGTCAGGACTTGGCGCATTCGTCACACCATTCAAAGCGAACCAGGACAAATCTCCCACAAAGCCGCCAATATCGGGACCAAAGGACATGGAATATCCAAGATAGACCCATTCCAGTGAAATCAGGGCAATCATAAAAAAACTTTGCATGATGGTTCCCAGTACATTTTTACTTCGAACCATTCCAGCGTAAAATAGAGCAAGTCCTGGTGTCATCAAAAGCACCAGCCCTGCCGCCGCCAGAATAAAGGCGGTATCCGCACCATTAATCATTTTCTCCTCCTAGAGTGAATATTTCAGTATATTTGAGTCTTGTCCCCATACAGCTCCTCAACTGTCTTACATACAGGAACAATTGACGCGACGACTATAGCAACTGACGTGCCAAAAAAACTTCTTCCCATGTTTCCCCTGACAGACCAGACTCTTATGCAATTACAGCACAGACTTCCCGCAGAAAGAAATCTTACATAAGCGTCACAAACACACTCTTGTTTTACATATTTGTAACATTCCTTGTCGCTATATTTACATTTCCCTGTAGCCGTCACACACACTTGCCGGACGAGCGACTTTGGTTTACAGTGTCCCTATGAAAATACAAAACAAACACTACCGAACCATCTGGCCAGATGCTGGCGACAGGACGAAAATCCTCATCATTGACCAGCGACAACTTCCCCACGCATTTATCATTGAGACATTATCCTCCCTTAATGACGCAGTGGTTGCCATTCGTGATATGCATGTCAGAGGAGCTGGACTTATTGGAGCCACTGCAGGCTTTGGCATGTATCTGGCTGCCGTCTGCAGAGAGAAAAAGAGTATAGACGTTGCACTTACAGAAGGCGCAAAGCTACTTGATGCCAGTCGTCCCACCGCAAGAAACCTGAAATGGGCCATTGACCGTGTGTTGCTTGCAGTACAAGCTGGAAAGGACGATACGGAAAAACTTGAGATATGCTTTCAAACAGCATGTGAGATTGCAGATGAGGATGCTGATTTTTGCCAATCACTTGGTCAACATGGCCTTGAAATTATAAAAGAACTCAGCAAATCGAAAAAGGGTGGGACCGTCAACATCCTCACCCACTGCAATGCTGGCTGGCTGGCATTTGTGGATTATGGCAGTGCCACAGCTCCAATCTACGCAGCACGGGACGCCGGAATTAATGTGCATGTATGGGTAGACGAAACACGCCCATGGAATCAAGGTGCAAAGCTCACCGCCTGGGAACTGCAGCAAGAGAATATCCCCTGCACGCTGATCACCGACAATGCCGGTGGACATCTTATGCAGAACGGGATGGTAGATATGGTAATTGTCGGGACTGACCGCACCACCCACACGGGAGATGTGGCCAATAAGATTGGCACGTACTTAAAGGCACTTGCCGCAAAGGACAACGACGTTCCTTTTTATGTAGCGCTGCCCTCCTCTACCTTTGACTGGGAATTGGACAACGGCCATGATATTCCCATCGAGGAACGATCAGGAGATGAAATCACTGGTATCAGTGGCTTGCACAAAAACGGCAAGGTGGAAACAGTACAGCTCACCGCACCAGGGACGAAAGCCTTGAATTATAGCTTTGATGTTACCCCGTCACGTCTGGTGACTGGCTTGATTACTGAACGGGGTGTGGTGGCTGCGGATCGGGAGGCGATTCACCGATTATTTCCAGAAAAATAAAAAACAAATATCGAATATCGAACAAGGAATGTCGAATGTCGAAGGAAAAGAACTGAAAGACAACAACGTAGAAGGTTGTTACACTTCGACATTCTCTTTTCAATCACTCACTACGACCATAAACATCCTCCAAACGAACAATATCATCTTCGCCCAGATAACTTCCATTCTGCACTTCAATCAGTTCCAGATCAATAACACCTGGATTTTCCAAACGATGAACAACTCCGGCAGGAATATAGGTTGACTGATTCTCCCAGAGCAGAAAGACCTCCTCACCATTGGTTATCCGTGCCGTCCCGGCAACCACAACCCAATGCTCGTGACGATGATGGTGCATCTGCAAGGAGAGCTTCGAGCCCGGACTAACAGTAATGCGCTTAATCTGATAACGAGGCTGCTCCTCAAGGACGGTATAACTTCCCCAGGGCCGATATACCGTACGATGTAGTTTGAATTCAGGGCGTTTGTCTTTTTTCAGGCGGGTAACAATCTTCTTCACCTCCTGCGTCCTGGACATGGGAGCCACTAATACTGCGTCCGATGTCTCAACAACAAGAGTATCCTCAAGACCAACGACAGCTACCAGAGTATCTTCCGCACGAATCAGGCAATTTTTCGTATCTTCCATGATCACGTCGCCATGACTCACGTTACCATTTTTATCTTTTCTGGAGACTTCCCATAGAGCATACCAGGAGCCAATATCACTCCAGTCAAGATCAGCAGCAACCACTGCCGCACGATTGGTTTTTTCCATTAAAGCATAGTCAATAGAGTCACTGGGCGAACGCTCCATGTCAGCCTTATCGAGTCTGTAAAAGACACCATCCCGACTACCATGAGCAACCGAATCCTTCATAGCAGCGTACATTTCCGGGGCCAGTGCTTCCATTTCTTCCCTGAATGTTTTAATGGTAAAAGCAAACATACCGCTGTTCCAGAAATAATTCCCCTGCTCAACATAAGACTTGGCAGTAGCTAGATCCGGTTTTTCGCGAAAAGATTTCACAGAGCTTCCTTCACCCTGCTCAATATATCCGTAACCCGTTTCAGGGTGCTGCGGCTCGATACCAAAGGTAACAATCTTCCCAGTGGCTGCCAATGCTGCAGCCTTGTTCACAGCTTCCTGAAATGCATCTTTTCGCAGAATTAAATGATCTGCCGGCAAAACCAGCAAAACCGTATCTTCGTCCGACTCAAGGGCACAAAACTCCACCGCTCCACAAATTGCAGGAGCAGTATTTCTGCCAATGGGCTCCAGGAGGATATTACCACTCGCTGGCAAACCAAGCCCATCCACCTGGCTCTTTGTAATAAAACGATGTTCTTCACCCACAACCAGCAGAGGAGGAAGAACTTCGTCCAATTGCGACACACGAAGTACCGTTGTCTGCAAAAGAGATGTTTCATCAATAAGTTGCAAGAGCTGTTTGGGATATAATTCACGGGAAAGCGGCCATAATCTGGAGCCAGTTCCACCAGCCAGAATAACAGGTTGAATTTTTTGCATAGGTGTTATCTCTTTTTAAGATTTTATAATCGCTAACAGTTCTTCGGTTTTTTCATGCAACAATGCAGGATCCCCACGACTCTCAACATTCAACCGCAGAAGCGGCTCCGTATTTGATTTCCTTACATTAAAACGAAATTCAGGAAAAGACACGGAAAGACCATCAGTATAGTCTTTCTCTCCATCTTTAAATTGCTCTTCAATCTTTGCAATCACAGCATCGGGATCCTTTACAACATTGTTAATTTCCCCGGACACGGGATAGGCAGCCATTCGCTTGGCGACAAGAGAAGAAAGCGACACCTTCTTGCGGCTCAAAAGAGATGCCACAAGCAACCAGGGAATCATGCCGGAATCGCAGTAACCAAAACTCTTAAAATAATGGTGAGCCGACATTTCTCCGCCGTAGATGGCATCTTCCTGCCGCATGCGCTCTTTAATAAAGGCGTGTCCGGTTTGAGCCAAAACAGGAATACCTCCGGCATCTTTTATCAGCTCCCGTGTGTTCCAGGTCAGGCGCGGATCATGAAGAATTTTCGATCCGGGATGTTGTTGTAAAAGCTCAAGCCCCAGCAACCCGACCAGATAGTAACCTTCTATAAAATTACCTTTTTCATCCCAGAAAAAACAGCGGTCAAAATCACCATCCCAGGCTATACCCATATCGGCATCATTCTCTTTTACAAGTCTTGCAGTTTCATCGCGCTTTTCGGGTAAAAGCGGATTGGGAACACCATTGGGAAAGCTACCATCAGGCTCATGATAGGCCTTAATAAAAGTGAATGGAAGTGATTTTTCAAGAAGATCAACGATGGGAGCAGCGCAACCGTTGCCATTATTAACCA
This sequence comes from Desulfocapsa sp., assembly GCA_029934915.1. GTDB lineage: Bacteria > Desulfobacterota > Desulfobulbia > Desulfobulbales > Desulfocapsaceae > Desulfocapsa. The sequence continues at coordinate 11,719 of JAOZLI010000035.1, forward strand.
CCAACTTCAAAGGAGCTAACTGCTCTACGTCGACATAGGAAAGAAGGTGCTGGATATAACTTTCCTTACCGGAAACTTTCGTTACCACCCCTGCTTGCCCTGCAATTCCAGGGAGATCATCCTGCACAATCAACTCTGCCATTTCCCGCAGGCCTGCCTCACCAGTCACCGGCCGCGCCCCTCTGGTCACGAACTTCATGCCGTTATAGTCCGCAGGATTGTGGCTCGCTGTGATAATAATGCCCCCATCCACACCTTTATCCTCAAGGCTGAATGCAGCATGATAAATCTCTTCCGTTCCACAGAGCCCCAAATGCAACACATCCACCCCGGACTCGATTAGTCCTGCAATCAAAGCCTCTGTCAATTCCGGACTGCTCAGACGAATATCATGCCCTACTGCAATTTTACGGGGTTGAAAAACTTTGGCAAATGCACGCCCTATTTTATGGGCAAGCGCAGGATTCAACTCATCCGGCACTCTTCCGCGAATATCATAAGCCTTAAAGCAGGCGGGAATCTCAATGCTCATTCTTTATCCTTTAAAAAGTGAACCTATTCGGGTAGAAACTAAATGAATTATTCAACATAACAAACTCGTAAAAACCTAACATCAGGATGGCTAAGTAAAAAGCTTCATATTCGAGGAACGTAAATTTACTGGAATGAGGCGTACTTAAGTACGCCGCAGTGACAGTAAATTTATAGTGACGAAGAAGATGAAGAGTTTTTACGACGCCATCAAAAATAACATATCAACAAACGTAATAGAATTCAACAAACGACTCCTATGAAAGGCATTATCCTAGCCGGCGGCTCCGGCACACGACTGTATCCACTTACCCGAACACTTTCCAAGCAATTGATTCCGGTATACGACAAACCGATGATCTACTATCCCCTATCCGTTCTTATGTTGGCCGGGATACAGGATATTCTAATAATCTCCACACCAAGGGACTTGCCACAATTTGAAGAACTTTTGGGAGACGGATCGCAACTAGGCATCTCCATCAGTTATGCTGCACAGCCTAAACCTGAAGGACTGGCACAAGCCTTTATTATTGGTAAAGACTTTATCGGGGACGACAATGTGGCGCTTATTCTTGGCGACAATATCTTTTTTGGCTCGGGATTTTCCCAAATTCTTGCCAATTGTGCAACATTGAACGAAGGGGGACTTATTTTTGGATACCCCGTTAAAGACCCTGAACGTTACGGCGTGGTGGAATTCGACGAAAACCACCAAGTTATTGGAATTGCTGAAAAGCCAGACAAGCCAAAATCAAAGTTTGCAGTTCCAGGCCTCTATTTTTACGATAATAACGTTATTGAGATAGCAGAAAACATAAAACCCTCTCCACGCGGAGAACTTGAAATCACTGATATAAATATGGAATACCTGCGCCGCGGAGAACTTCTGGTACAACCTCTCAGCCGCGGTTTTTGCTGGCTCGATACCGGCACTCACGAATCCCTGCAACAGGCATCAAGTTATGTGCAGGCAGTGCAGGACAGGCAAGGCTTAAAGATAGCCTGCATCGAAGAAATAGCCTACAGCCTAGGCTACATTGACGCCACGCAGATGAGAAACCTGGCAAAAGATATGCTCAAGAACCAATACGGCCAATACCTTATGGACATTGTAGCTGAACAAGAGACAGGAAGTGCCTTTCCATGAAAATCCTTATTACAGGTGGCAAAGGACAATTGGGTCAGGACGTAACCACGCTTCTTGAGAAAAAGCACACTGTCATTTGCTGCAGTTCTAAGGAACTGGACATTGGCAACAGGTTAATGGTGGAAAAGGCCTTCACCAACCACCGGCCCGAAATCATCATTAATTGTGCAGCCTATACCGCTGTAGACAATTGTGAGACAGAAAAAGAACTAGCCTGGCGGGTTAATGCTGTTGGCCCAGAAAACCTTGCGCTTTCCTGTGAAGCTACTGGCAGCAGACTGATTCACATTTCCACCGACTATGTATTCGATGGCAAAAAACCAGTGGACACAAGCTATACAGAAAGTGATCCGGTCATGCCTCTTTCGGAATACGGCAAGAGTAAGCTGGCCGGTGAAGATGCCATTGCCCGCTTTGCGGCAGATTCTCTCATCATACGCACTGCCTGGCTATACGGTTTAAAGGGAAACAACTTCCTCAAGACCATGCTCCGCCTTGCCCTTGCTGATCCCGAGCGGGAACTCAAGGTAGTGAACGACCAGTACGGATCTCTCACTTGGACGGCGACCCTGGCTGAACAGATCCAGGCAGTTCTCACATCTGAGATTCATGACATTGTTCATGCGACAGCTGATGGTTCGTCAACATGGTACGAAGGTGCCTGTTATTTCCTCGATTCCATGGGAGTACCTTACAGGCTTACCCCTTGCAGCACAGCAGAATACCCGACACCTGCCCACAGACCAGGTAATTCAATCCTTGAAAACAAAAGGCTCAACGATGCTGGAGTGTCTGTTTTCCGCTCCTGGCAGGAAGATATTGACCGTTTTGTTGCATCCTACAAGGATACACTTCTGCAGGAGTTCAGGTAAATTACTGGTAAACAATCCCTTTATATTTCAACCAGCCATCATCATGACTCCC
>JAOZLI010000219.1 GCA_029934915.1 Desulfocapsa sp.
TGCTAAGAATCAACCTACTCCCCATACGCCAGCTGAAAAAACGGGCCAAAGCACGTAATCAGATTGTTGTTTTTACCACGTTGTTTTTCTTTTTTCTTCTAATTCTTGGTGCAATCGGGCTCCTGCAGGCAACCAAAATTTCTAACGTGGAAGATCAGATCGCTCTGCTAGAATTAGAAAAAAAGAAATTTGATCCTATTCTTCAAAAGATAAAAGAACTGGAAAAAGCCAAGGCCGACCTTGAAAGCAAAATCAGTATTATCAAAAAGCTTAAAAAAGAGTCCTCCACAACGGTTCATGTATTAGATGAAGTGGCTGTCAGTGTCGACTCCAAAAGGATGTGGCTGAAATCACTTAATCAACAGGGGAACAGTCTTTCATTGACCGGGGTGGCACTTGATAACAAGACTGTGGCCGACTTTATGGATACATTAAAGCAGTCTGAATACGTTAGTAACGTAAACCTGTCAAACGCATCCCTGGTAAAAGTATCAGGACGAAACTTAAAGAGTTTTTCTTTGGCTTGTTCAGTGAACAGCCCTAACAAAGAAACTCAAAAAAATATTCAATAGAAATTCCTTTGAGCGTGTCAGCATATGAAAAAGAATAACGCATTTGCGACATTCATAGACGAAAAATATATACCGCTTGAGTATAAGTTCAAGATGATTATTGCTGCGGTTCTTTTTCTTCTACCGGTTGTTTTGTTCTATTTTCTCTGGTTTCAACCCCAGCAGGAAAAAAAGACCCAGCTGATTAGTACACGAACTCAGTTAACTCGTGATTTACAAAAAGCAAAAGCGAAGGCAGCATCTATTGGAAAGCTGGAGGCTGAAGTTGAAGTCACAAAGCAACTTTTTGCTGAAACAGCAGAGTTGCTACCCAAGGGAAAAGAAATTCCTGCACTATTAACAAACATTTCGGCTCTCGGACGAAGGTCAGGCCTTGATTTCCTGAGTTTCGTGCCGGAAAAGGATATCCCTAACGATTTTTATTCCGAAATTCCTATTAAAATTAAGGTAAGAGGGCCTTATCACAACATGGGGGTTTTTCTTGATCAGGTTAGTAATCTTAATCGCATAGTAACAGTATCAAATATTGATATGGGTGGCCCTCGCCCGGAAGACGGTGAGATGCTTCTTAATTCAAGTTGTCGTCTAGTAACGTATAGATTCACAAACAAAGAACTTGCACCTACGACGAAGAAAAAATAAATGAAAATTCTATCATCACAAAATATGCAACAGAAAAAGATTCTACTACAAACGGTATTATTCTGTGGTTGTATAGCTATAAGTCAGATTGCCAATTGTCTTGAAACCACATCCCAGGAACAGGTGGTTGCCGACATGCTGGCGACGAATAAAACTGAGTTGTTTGAGTACATAATTGACGGACGGAGCGACCCTTTTGTACCTTTCATTTCAGTGAAATCTGCATCAACCAGTATAGATGAAATACTACCTGTCGGTAACCAACTCTCAGGGATGCAGCTCTTTGAACCAGGCCAATTGAATTTAGTGGCCATCATCATGGCAGAAGATAATGACTTTGCGATGGCAGAAGACACCACGGGTAAAGGGTATATCCTCCGAACCGGAATGGAGATTGGACAGCGTGGAATTATCACAGCTATCCAATCTAACGAAGTCATTATTGAAGAAACGGCTTTTACCAGAGCTGGTAAAAAATTAACCAGCAATATCGTAATGCTCCTAAAGAAAGAGGGAGAAGAATAAATCATGCAAAACAGGCACTCAACTTGCTCACTGGTAATTTTACTGTCCTTTGTTCTCCTATGTTATGGAACTATAGTTCAAGCAACAGAAGAAAAAACGGGCGCGTATACAATAAGTGATATTCAGGCAAGTATCCAAGATAACAATATGTTATTACTTCTTAAAGGAGATACAATTCCTGCCTTCACTCAATACGAGTTATTTTCACCAACTCGCATGGTGTTAGATATTGCTGAGGCAGAAATTGCTAAAAACATAGATATTGCCGCAATTATACCAAAAAACGACTTCGCAACTCTCACCGTTACAGTATTGAGGGAAAAAGCGCCGAAAATTACTCGTTTTGAAATCACACTTGCTGACAGTCATACCTACAAAGTAGAAAAGATTGACACAAACATAGCTGTACGTCTCCTCCCCAAACAAATCGTGGTCGAAGAGCCTGAAAAGGTTTCAGCAATACTACACGACATTGTTGTCCGCAAGAGTGACCATCAGACAGAAATTCTTTTTCAAGCAAACACACCTATTGAAGACTTTCGACAGGATACTGTGACTGGACGCTCAAACCTTCCTGATTCCATGTACGTTGATATTAACGATATTGATGGATCAGAGTTAGTGCGTGAAAAAGTAATTGGTTCTGTCGTTGATAAAATCAGAGTAGCAACAAGAGGCTCTGGAGTACGTATCGTTTTTGATTCAGCCCAAAAAGATCTGTTCTCTTATGATATTAAAACGGTACCACAAGGCCTGATGGTAACAGTTATTGAGTCACCATTAAAACCTTCACCGACTAAAGAAGCTACAGCGACCGTAACAGACGAAAAAGCACCAATCCCCCCTAAGGTGGAGCCGACCGCTAAAGTAGCATCGGATCCAACACTTGATGCTCTTATTGATTCCTCTGAAGCAGCGGTAAACGAAGGCGCTTTATCTCCAAACGTTGAGCCAACTGCTGCAGAAAAAATGCAAGACTCCTTCGGGTTTTCCGGTTACAAAGCAACCCGTATCAGTGTCGATTTTTTCAAGATTGACCTGCACAATGTATTCAGGCTTTTTCGTCAGATCAGTAATGTAAACCTTATTGTGGATGAATCAGTCAGCGGTTCTCTAACCCTCGCTTTAAACGATGTCCCCTGGGATTTTGCTCTTGATATTATCCTGAACCTGAAAAATCTCAAAAAAGAAGAACGCCATAACACCATTGTTATCTATCCAAATGCAAAAGAATTTTCGTGGCCAGAAACGGGCCAGGAAAATTTAAGTTTTAAGGCAGACGTAGATGTCATAGAACAGGAAGCACTTGTTATTCAACAATCAATGAATCAGCCTGCTGAAATTATGCAAGCAAAAGAGTTGCTGCGGAAAGCTAGAATTGAAGAAAAGAACGATGATATTGAAGATGCCGCTTCCCTGTATGAACAGGCATTTAAACTCTGGTCGGATAATTCAAAAATTTCCAACAAGCTGGCGACTCTTTATCTCGTTAATCTTGGCCTAAATGCAAAAGCCGTTTATTTTGCCAGAGAGACCCTGAATCTTGACAAAGAAAATTACGAAGCTGCACTGATAGGAGCAATTGCATCTGCGAACATGGACAATATACCTGCTGCCATGGATTATTTTGCTATGAGTATCAACGGTACTCCCCCCATGAAAGAGGCGCTTATCAGCTACGCAGCCTTTAGTGAAGAGAAAGGGCAACCAGAGGCAGCCTTGAAATTGCTTGACCGTTACACCGATACTTACAGTGACACTGTTGTAACCATGGTTTCAAAAGCTCGCTTGTATGACACCATGGGTCTGACTGCCAAAGCCACTGAGCAGTACAAAACGCTGCTATACTCCGGTTATCAATTGGCTCCGGATTTAAAGAAATATATTCGCGGTCGATTGACCATGAATGACAATCAACTGACTAATTAACTATCAATGTTCTTATTTTCATTGCCCAAGGGGTTTTCCATGAAGCTTACAACATCAAGTGCTAAGTTAAGTTGCCTTTTTGTTCTCTTATTTATCTTTGCCTCCTGTGTTCCCCAAGAGACTGATACTGCTATAGAACCAGCACCAGCTGAGCCTGTTGTTTCTGTCGAAAAGATTGAAAAGCAAAATCAGCTCCCGGTACAATACCAAAAGCCATCCTATATGATCAGTGCCAGCGCCTCTGATGATATAGAAGAAGTTGCTGAAGATGCATCTATAAAAGTTGGTGCATCTATCCGCTCGACACAAGGGCCTCAGCCCCTCTGGGATATACTAAAACGATTGGCATCATTAAAAAATATGAGCGTATCCTGGGCAAGCGATGTGGATCAAAATGTACTTGTCGATGTTGATATCAGTGCCGGGGATGATTTTTATGATGCCGTTAAAAACTTGCTGCGCCAGGTGGACTATTATCACGAGATGGAAGGTTCAACCATAGTTGTACACTACAAGGAAACACGTCAGTTTCATGTTGCCATGCCCTTTACGAAGTCCCTCTTTGAGACTGCGACCGGGGGAAATGTCTTAGGCAGCAATGATGCTGCTGCTAACATAGAAGGAACCATCCGGCTTGATTCAAGGGGAAATGAATTTGATATCTGGCTGAATATTGAGCTTAATATGAAGGCAATCCTTGATGTCTGGACAACCAAAGCTGGTATCACAAGTTCCATGACTGCAGCCCTCAACAATTCCGGTACAGTTGTTGATTCCGATGCTGCAGGCACCGCTGAGCAAAGAGCTGCCATGAACTTGAGTGCAACCAGGCAGGTTTCAGCAACTGGCAACTTATATACCATTGATAAGCCAATTGGTTTAATCACAGTTCATGCCCCTAGACCACTGCTTGAGAAACTTGAAGTTTATTTTACAAACTTAAAAAGAGAACTCTACAAACAAATATCAATTGAAGCAAAAAT
>JAOZLI010000532.1 GCA_029934915.1 Desulfocapsa sp.
TTTACTGCATTAGTATCGGTAATACTCAGGCTTATAAGGTCCTTCCACAGGAACACCAATATAATCGGCCTGAACTTTGCTCAAAGTGGTAAGATGTACACCAATCTTCTCTAAGTGTAGTCTGGCAACCTTCTCATCCAGATATTTAGGCAGGAAGTATACCTTATTCTCGTATTTATCAGATCGTTCCCACAACTCAATCTGAGCAAGAACCTGATTGGTAAAAGAGTTACTCATAACGAAGCTTGGATGGCCGGTGGCACAACCAAGATTAACGAGACGTCCTTCCGCAAGGATGGTGATTTTTTTGCCATCAGGGAATACCACATGATCAACCTGAGGTTTGATGTTCTCCCAGGTGAGGTCTTTAATACCCGCAATATCAATTTCAGAATCAAAGTGGCCAATATTACAGACAATGGCCTCATCGGGCATTGCTTCCATATGAGCTCGTGTAATCACATTAAGATTTCCAGTACAGGTTACATAAATATTACCAACTGGTGCAATCTCATCCATGGTAACAACTTTGTAGCCTTCCATGGCTGCTTGCAATGCACAGATAGGATCGACTTCCGTTACATGGACAATGGCGCCCATGCCGCGTAGTGCCTGGGCACAACCCTTGCCAACATCACCGTACCCGACAACAACCGCATTTTTACCGGCAATCATTACATCAGTGGCACGCTTGATTCCATCAAGCAGAGATTCACGGCAACCGTAGAGGTTGTCAAATTTTGATTTGGTAACAGAATCATTAACGTTAAACGCAGGGCACATAAGTTTTCCATCACGGGCCATCTCGTTTAAACGATGCACACCAGTGGTGGTCTCTTCGCTGATCCCTTTAATGTCAGCCATTTCATCCTTGTATTTATCATGCATGATAATGGTAAGATCGCCACCATCGTCAAGAATCATATTCGGACGCCATCCGTCAGGTCCGAATATAGTTTGATCAATACACCACCAGAATTCCTCTTCACTTTCGCCTTTCCAGGCAAATGTGGGAATTCCAGCCTCAGCCATGGCAGCAGCGGCATGATCCTGGGTAGAGAAAATATTACACGATGACCAGCGAATTTCGGCACCAAGTTCTAGGAGGGTTTCCATAAGAACAGCAGTCTGGATGGTCATATGCAGACAACCGGCAATGCGGGCGCCTTTTAAAGGCTGCGATTCACGGTATTCCTCACGAAGGGACATCAGTCCTGGCATTTCAGTTTCGGCAATCTTTACTTCTTCACGTCCCCATTTGGCAAGGGACATATCAGCGACTTT
>JAOZLI010000220.1 GCA_029934915.1 Desulfocapsa sp.
TACGAATACTCCTGCTCATCAATATATTGTACCCCTTCCATAATAAGACTCATAAAATTGCCTATGGGCTTAGCCGCGTCCAGTTCCTTCGGAATCCCTTTCGTGTAGCTGAAACGTCCGCTTTTTTCTCCAATTAATGCAAACAGGGCATCTTTATTTCTAAGTGTTTTGTAACGAACCGCCACGATTTCACCTTCAGAAAAGAGTGCTACTCCCTTAGCATCGGAAAGCACAAATTCTATTACGCCTGTTTTCTGACTGGAGTTTATCAGCTGAAAAAGCTCCACTGTACCGATTTCATTAAGCTCGCCTGACATACCGGACGTAATATTTCCAGAACGAAGTGCCATGGCCTGGGCTCTGTCCACTAACATTTTGAGAAGGAATATCTGTAAAACAGGATGTTTTTTCAGTACAAACTTAAAGTTTTTCACACTCAAGAGCGCCGCTTCAGTTTCTGCCAATGAATAAATGGAAGCGGAAACCGGTTCGCCTGAGAGTAAGCTCATTTCACCAAATATTTCCCCCTGCCCCATTACAGCCAGGCGTTCACCATCATCGGCAATAACACCAACCTTCCCATACAGCACGATATAGAGATTTTCTCCCGTCTGTCCCTTCTTCAGAAGGACTTTATCCTTCTTGTATTTTTTATATTCAAGCAGATCAGCAAGGTCTAGGAGCGCATCATCATCCAGTGATTCAAAAAGCTGAAAAGTACGTAGTCTGCTGAAGAATATATCCAGATGTTTTTTCCTCATCCTGTTTTCAGCATCAGACAAGAGCTTCATCTGGACCGTGGAGAAACCTTTTTTCTTTTTGTACTCAAAATTGATTTTTCCCGTACAGCCACCGCAATCAAACTTTGATTTTTTAACACCAAGTTGAGAAACACGCTGAAAACTGTCTTTTTTCAGCGTTATTTCAATGAGTTTTTCCATAAGCATCATGCAAACCGGTTTTGCCTCCGGAACAACCGCACAGAGGTCTTCCACCATTAATTCGTCACCGACATTATAAATTGGACAGGATTTTTCCTCGGTGATTACAAAAATGGCATCGCGAAACTTTTTCTGTTGCATTGCTTCTCCTCCGGTTTATTTACGTATGCATTTTGTATTTCTATCATAATCCTTCCATATGGGATCATCATATGTATCATGACAACCAACACATAAGCCCACACGAAGGATAGCCTGTAATTCGACCTTATTAAAGGGGCGAAGGTCAGGACGCGAACCATGCTGCAGTGCAACGCCCTCAATATTCACAAAGGCATCAAAAGGAACTGTAGTACCCTCAAGGGTTTCCACCCCCTGATCAAGTGCAGCAAAAGACCATTTCCCCGCGTCATCAACGGATACTGTACCCTCGCCAAGGCCCACCGTTTTGGTGGACTGATGGCAATCACTGCAGCTTCGTCCTTTGGCCTGTGTGGTGTGCGGGTTAATCGCTGCCATGGTAAAACGATTAAAGCCACCCGTCACAGCACCCTCTTCGTCCACCAGGGTCACGATATCCTGACAGCCTGGAGTTACAATCACCACCTCATCCTTCCACAGGGCAAGCATCGGTTTTTCGTAGCGGATATAAGAGCGCCCTTCTTCCCACATACCTGGAGTTTCCTCTAGCGTTAGTTTATCCAGATGTTTTTCAGACGCATCCCTTTTGGCGTGACATCCGTAACACTGCGGTACCCAGGTAGAGTGACAGGCCTCGCAGGTTACCCGTTTATGGAAGGTGGCATCACAGACATCTTTTTTAGGCACGGCAAGGGGGTATGTCTTTTCATTTACCCTTCCCTGCATAACAAACTTGCCGTCAACTTGTGTAATATTAGTAACATCATCCCCTTTACTGGTCTTACCAGGGTTTTTGGAATGACACATCTCACAGGAGATTTCGAGTTGATCCTCGTAATGGGCATAACTGGTACCGTCTCCCATAATTTCATTACGGGTATGACAATCAATGCAGGCCATCTCTTTTTTATGGTGGATATCCTCGGCAATTTCAAGATAAAAGCGCTGTCCGGGCAACTGTTTGGAGCTCATTCCTCCATGTTCATAGGGTGTACCATAGCCTTCCGATTCAAAAATACCGGTGTAGGAGATCCCGATGCGCCCGGATCTATTATGGCAGCGGATACAGTTTTCCTCTTCCACTTTTCTAATAATCAGAGGATGTATTTTTTTCTTTTCAGTTGTTGTATCATCATCAAAACCGGCCACGGATTGTCGTTCATCACCTTCCGGCAGCATATAATGACAGGCTGAACAGCCACCGCCTTTTTCGTTAAAAAAATCCGGGGCTCCGGGAATGTCGTTTTTCTGTTTCCAGAGATGACAGGTGGCGCAGAGTTTTCGAAAATAGTCCAGCGCCAGCGATGTTTCACCACTGTCCATCAACTGTTTTACGGTAAGGTCGGTATCCTGCGAATCGATCTCGCCCCAGTAATAAAGGAGTGTTCCTATGATGCCGCGATTTGTGGCCATAAGAGAATTCATCACCTTCTTCACATCCGTTGGATGACACCCCTCGACTCCGCAGGTTTTTTCGACAACCCGTAGGTCTCCTGGGTTAATAACCATATTGGCATGAGCTGTTTTTTCATCAAGGGCAAGGGGATCGCCAAGGTGGCAGGAGGCACAGCCTATCACCCGTGGATCATGGGCAGGATCAAGCTTTTCTGTCCTGTGGCAGGAGAGACACATATCAATACGACCACTGGTGGTTATGTAAACCTGATCGGGACGTTTGACCAATAATTCACGATAGATGGCAAGAACCATAACCAGGATGAGAAGCAGGAAAAAGACTATTTTCTTCTGTTTACTTTTCATCTAATTCTGAAAATTTTGCACATTGGGATATCTGCGTCCATAGCCAAAAGCCTTGCTGGTTACCCTAAGCCCCATGGCTGCCTGCTTTCGTTTATACTCATTAAGACGCACCCGGCGAAGAACATCAGCAACCATATCTTTTGCAAAGCCCTTTGCACTGATTTCCTCTATTCCCATATGATCTTCCAGGTGCATTTCCAGGATTTGGTCGAGGATTTCATAATCGGGGAGATCATCCTGGTCGCACTGGTCAGGCTTTAATTCTGCAGTGGGAGCTTTTGTGATCGATCGTTCCGGGATTATTTCCTTTTCACGATTTATATAGCGAGACACCTCATACACCAATTGCTTGGGGACATCCGAGATAACCGCCAGCCCTCCATTCATATCACCATAGAGGGTACAGTAGCCCACCGCCATCTCACTTTTGTTTCCTGTGGAAAGCAACAAATGGCCAAATTTGTTGGACAGAGCCATCAACAGGTTACCACGAATACGAGCCTGCAGGTTCTGTTCTGTTAAATCTTCCGCAAGTCCTGCGAACAATGGTTTCAGCGTTTCTTGAAAACCTGCGAACAAGTCGCTGATGGGTAACACCTCAAATTTGCAACCCAGGTTTTCCGCCAGACTTTTAGCATCTTCCATGGAGTCGTCGGAACTGTATGGAGACGGCAAAGCCACTCCCAGCACATTTTCAGCACCCAGCGCTTTAACAGCAATTGCAGCACACAGAGCCGAATCAATTCCACCAGAGAGACCAAGAACAACGGATCTAAAGCCACATTTCCGCACATAATCATGAACCCCCATAACCAGCGCATCATGAACAGCTGCCACTCCGTTTTCTATTTCCAGCTCCGTTATGGGACCACTCCAGTCCAGAGGATCGATGACAAGAATATCTTCCTGGAAGCCCTTTGCTTTGGCGCGAATTTTTCCGTCCTTCCCCATAAGCAGGCTTCGTCCATCAAAGAGCAGAGAATCCTGCCCACCAACCTGGTTGACATACAAAAGAGGAACCTTATGACGCATACAGATCGTCTGAAACAGACGATGCCTTACCGATTCTTTCTCCCGCTGAAAGGGCGAAGCTGAAATATTGATAAAACAGTCGACCGTATTGTCTCCTGTAAAAAAATCGGCCACCGGATCTTTTTCATACTCTTCAATTTCTGCATGCCAGATATCCTCACAGATGGTGACCCCAAAACGAATTCCCTTCCAGGTAATGGTCTGTGATTCTCGACCTGGTTCAAACCATCGTTTTTCATCAAAAACATCATAGGTGGGAAGCAACTGTTTTTGAATTTTATTAACAACCACGCCATCTTGAATAAAAAAAGCACTGTTGTACAATTTTTTCCCTGTGCTTCCGCCGGGACGTTGCTCAATACAACCCAAAAGAAGATCGATCTCAGGTAATGCCTCACATAAATCAGCAAGAGCCTGATCGTGAGCTGCCAGAAATGCAGCGCGTTCAAGCAGATCATGGGGAGGATACCCTGAAAGGGCAAGTTCCGGCAAAACAACCAGCCCACAACCGGCAAGCGATGCCTCCTCGCAGGCGGTAAGAATTTTGGAACGATTATAGGCAAAATCACCTATTATGGGATTAATCTGAATAAGTGCTATCTTCATGAAATTATATGCGTATGAACCTGCCCCTACGGGCATTCATACTCTTAATTAGGATCTCGACACCCTTTGTTCGGGCAATGACATAACCATATAAACAATCATGATTACCATCGAAGCTCAGTTTTGGCTTAATTCTCATGTAGGAGTCCGC
>JAOZLI010000533.1 GCA_029934915.1 Desulfocapsa sp.
AGTTAAGTAAAGGAGCAACCTTACGGTGCTGGTTGAACTTAAAGAAAGTCTTATCGAAGCAGGAAAAAAAGAAGGGTGTATCAGCTTTACAGAGTTGAACAAACTTCTTCCCGATGATATTAAAGATCCTGCTGCCATTGAAAAAGTGTTTAATTTTCTGGCTAGTCATAATATCGAAATTGTCACACAGGATGGTAAAGACGGCGAACGACGTACGTTATCTGGAGAGGTTTGGAAAAAAGACGCCGATTTAGATGGAGATATCCAGGAAGATGCGGCCGCCAATTCCCAACCTGACGAGCCTCATGATGGTGAAGAGACCACAACCACCTATTTAAGAGAAATGGGGCGTTTTGATCTGCTCACTCCTGAGGAAGAAGCTAAATATTCAAGAACCATCCGTCAGGGATTTGAGTCTATTATTGAGGCTATCAGGCGAGACAAGTCCGATGTCAAGGATATCGAACTGCTTTGCACGCGCATAGCCCTTTGGGAAAAGCGTGATCCTACCCTGAAGCCTAAAAAGCAGCAGCTGAACTTTATGCGTTACAGTGTAAGCAGTTGTGCAAAGAAATATCCTGAAATTCGTGATCTGATAGAATTACAGACAAAACTTGAAGCATATTCCAGGTCCATTGAGATTGCCAAGGATTGCATGATTCGTGCAAACCTGAGACTGGTTGTTTCCATTGCCAAACGCTATATGCATCAGGGACTGACACTTGCAGATCTTATTCAGGAAGGTAATCTTGGCCTTATGCGAGCTGTGTTTCGCTTTGATTATACCAAGGGGAATAAGTTTTCGACTTATGCCTCGTGGTGGATCAGGCAGGCCATTACCAGGGCGATTCTTGATAAAACCCGTACCATTCGTCTTCCTGTTCATTTCCTTGAATTGCGTAGCCAGTTTTTTAAAGCTTTTTATGCACTTTATAAAGAACTTGGTAGAGAGCCAACTCCCCTTGAAATATCCAAGAATACCGATCTTCCTATGGATAAGATTCTGGCTATTCTTGAGGCTTCACGGGAACCCATTTCCCTTGAAACTCCTGTGGGTGATGATGATTCAACCCTTGGGGATTTTCTTGAAAATCAAGAGTCCCAGTCACCCTACGAAGCTGTGCAGAACCGTGAACTTTCCGGTCGCGTAGAAGAAATTCTTTCCACATTAAGTGAGCGTGAAGAGAAGATTATTCGTCTTCGTTTTGGAATTGGTGAAAAGGCTGAATATACTTTGGAAGAAATCGGTAAACGATTTAATGTGTCTCGTGAACGAAT
>JAOZLI010000221.1 GCA_029934915.1 Desulfocapsa sp.
AATATATCATTGTCGACAATGAAGCGGGCATGGAACATTTAAGCCGTATGAATCTTCGCTCCATCGACTACCTGCTGGTGACTTCAGATCCGTCTGCCCGGGGTATTCTTACTGCTAAACGTATTTCTGATATTACTGAGCCCCTGGGGCTTCAAATTAAAAATCAATATCTACTGGTGAATCGCGCCCCACAACCGGTCCCTGCTGCCCTGCAGGAAAAAATTGATGAAGCAATTGCAGAATCCGGCATGGAACTAGGTGGAATTATTCCTTCAAGTGACGCCCTTATTAATCAGGAATTAAGCGGAGAATCCTATCTGGGCCTTGAGGATTCTACAGATGTTGTACAAACAATCGATGCCATATTCGACAAGATTTTTGCCTAAAGAACTTCCTGACCAAATACATAATGACCGAGAATAACAACCGAGACATCCCTAAAGACACCATGATCGAAATGATCAAGGTGGGGCGTAACTATCCCCCTGATATTCAGGCACTGAGCGATATCTCCCTGACTATCGAAACCGGCGAGATGTTTTTTCTAATCGGTAAAAGTGGAGCAGGCAAGACAACGCTTCTCAAACTGATCTGCAATATGGAAATGCCCAGCAACGGTCTTATTGAGGTTGCCGGCTATAATATTAATACCTTAAAAGGAAAAGATCTTGCCCTTCTGCGACAGCGAATTGGTGTTGCCTATCAGGATTTCAAGCTCCTGGGTGATCGTACGGTTGCTGAGAATATTGCCATTTCCATGGAAGTTTCCTACAAAAAATCCCGTGCCATAAAACATCGGGTTCGGGACCTTCTTGATCAATTACAGTTAAGCGACAAACATGACATCCTCACGGGCGAACTCTCCCGTGGGGAACAACAGCGCGTGGCACTGGCTCGCGCGGTGGCCAATTCTCCACGCCTGATTCTGGTGGACGAGCCAACGGGCAATCTCGATGCCAGCACCACTGAACAAGTGATGGAGCTCCTCAATCGCTCGAATAAGGCTGGTGCAACCATTGTTATTGCCACCCATGACGCCTCCATTTACCAAGGCAGTAATAATCGCATAATGGAACTGCAAAACGGTAAAATCCATTCCGTGACTCGAGGGAACTCCTAATGAACTTCTGGATTGCCGTTCTCAGACAGACGGGCAGAAATCTCCGCCAAACCTGGTCTTCCCAGTTTATGACCTTTCTTACCGTCAGCCTCTCCGTGCTTATTTTTGCATTCTTTTCGCTTATCTACACAAACATGCTTGGTGCAGGAGATCGCCTGAGCGATGACCTCAGCCTGATTGTCTATCTAGAAGATGAACCAGGGCCAGCGATGCAGGAGCAACTTCGTCGAAAAATAAATAATTTTGACGAAGTGGAAAGCATCCACTTTATTTCACAACAGACAGCCTTTCAGCGTTTTGCAGATCAGCTGGGGGAAGACTCGGATATTTTACACGATATGCCGCATGATTTCCTGCCTGCCTCCATTGAGATCGTTCCATTAAAAAGCCTGCGTGGATACAACCAGATAAAGCTACTCTCTGAATATCTTGCCTCACTGCCAGGCACTGAAAAAATACAGTATGGCCAGGAATGGGTGGAACGTTTCTACCATTTTATGCGCCTGCTCACCATTGTTATCATATTAAGCGGGACGCTTCTTATCCTCACTGCAACATTTATGGTGGCCTATACCATCCGTCTCACAATTCTAGGCCGTCAGGCAGAACTCGAACTGTTACGGCTTGTGGGTGCCACCAATAATTATATTCGCGCACCTTTTCTTATAGAGGGAATATTGCAGGGTTTAATGGGATCCATCATTGGGCTTATTGCCTTGTACGGGTTATTTCGGTGGATCAGTGTCCATTTCACCGGGCCTGGAATATTAAACCTTTTCCAGTTCGATTTCTTTTCACCCTCTATTATTTTGCTCATTATCCTGGCATCCATCAGTCTTTGCAGCATTGGCAGTTACTCATCCATCCGTAAATTTTTGCAAATATGATACGATCCCTGCATACGATTTTCGCTCTCTTTTTCTTCGCCATGCTTGTGTTCTCCCTTGCTGCGGACTGTTCTGCCCAAAACAGAAAAGCTGAAAAGACACGAATGGAGAAAGGGATTCAGACCTTCAAAATCAATATCTCCAAATTGCAGGAAGGAATCAGCATACAGCAGGATCTTATTGATTCCTCCGTCGAGGAAGAACGTAATCTGCTTGCAGAACTTGAGCAACTTGATGCCAAACTACAAAAACAGCTTAGCAAACTTCACGCCTTTGAACGTGACATGGAAGAACAGGAAAGGCTGATTAAAAGAAAAACAGACGACGAGCACGAAGCCGAACAATCCAAACAGGCGGTGCAGGAACATCTCAAAAAACGGATTAAAGCTTTCTACAAGATGGGAAAGATCACCATAGCCAACGTTGCATTCTCATCCGACAATTTACCGAAGATGCTTCGCTTCCGGGATTCCTTTGAAAGTCTTCTCGCCTATGACACAAGCCTTATCAGACAATATCGCGAAGCCATAACTCTGCTGCAACAATCAAGGGACACATTAAACCTCGAAAAATCCATCCTCAACGATTTCATCCAGGAAGCCAGGGAAAAACAGAAACGTATCAACCTGACCATGCAAGAGAAAAATGACCTGCTGAGCCAGATCATAACCCAAAAAGAATTGCACCAACAAGCAATCACAGAAATGGAAAAAGCTGCCCGCAGGCTCTCTGGTTCACTTGATAATCTTAAACAGAAGAATTCACTCTTCGACCAGGGATTTTTGCTGAACAAAGGACAACATCCTACTCCTGTTCAGGGTGAGGTATTGGCACTCTTTGGGCAACAACGGGTAAATCGTCTTGGTATTAGAGGACAAAGCACAGGAATCACCATTGCAACCCCCGGCATTAACCCCGTTAAAGCAATCTTTGAGGGTGAAGTGCGCTACGCGAACTACTTACGTGGATATGGCAATACAATTATCATTGACCATGGGTTCCAATATTTTTCGGTTATCTCACGCCTGGAAAAACTCCTGACGAAGAAAGGAGACAAAGTGTCACAAGGTGACACCATTGGCCTCACCGGAGATACGGCAACCCTGATGGATGAGGGAATTTACCTCGAGATTCGCCATGGTTCTCAACCACTAGATCCTCTTCAGTGGATCACGGGAGACAAATTGACATTTCCGACAAAAACAACAATATCCGAAGATAACGTGAAGGATACTCAATGAAAGGCCTGACATTTTTATCACTTATTTGTTCGTTATCTATATTCATGCTTCCCTGCGATTCCCAAGCTGCCATTTCCCAGGAGCAACGTGAAGCCACATATCGCCAACTCGAAATATTTGCCAACGTACTGAGTATACTACAGGAAAATTATATCGAGGAAATTGATGCTGATACCACCATCGAAGGTGCAATCGGCGGCATGTTACTCTCTTTAGATCCTCATTCCTCATTTCTCTCAGCAGATGATTTTGACGAACTGCAGGAGGAGACACGGGGGGATTTTTCCGGGATTGGCATTGAAATAACCATCCACGACGATATTCTCACCATCATTTCCCCCATCGAAGGAACGCCCGCTGATAAGGCAGGGCTGAAGGCCAAGGATCTGATTGTTAAAATTAATGGCAAAGCAACCAAAAGCATGCCTTCCACGGATGCAGTGAAACTTCTCCGCGGCCCTAAAGGCAGCGAGGTTACGATTTCAATTTACCGCAAGGGCTGGAAGAAGCTGAAAGAGTATACTCTCATTCGCGATATCATCCCCCTGCACAGTATCCGCGGGCTTTTCCTGGAACCCGGCCTTGCTTATATCCGAATCACCAATTTTCAAAGTAAAACAACAAAAGATCTTAAAAACATGCTTGCTGAGCTTGAAGAGGAAGCATCGATTAAGGGGCTTGTCCTTGATCTTCGCAATAATCCAGGTGGTCTTCTCGATCAGGCAGTCTCCGTCTCCGATGTTTTTCTTGAAGAGGGAATGGTGGTCTACACCAAAGGCAGAATCCCCGAGCAGAACATGACCTTTCAGGCGCATGCGAATAATGGAAAGAACAACTATCCACTGGTAATCCTGGTAAACGAAGGATCTGCCAGTGCTTCTGAAATCGTAGCGGGTGCCATTCAGGATCACAAACGAGGCGTTATTGTTGGAAGCACAACCTTTGGTAAAGGCTCGGTACAAACCATTCTTCCCATGCCTGGTGGTTCTGGTATTCGGCTCACCACGGCACGCTATTACACCCCCGAAGGGCGTTCCATCCAGGCGACAGGAATTGTGCCGGATGTGGAAGTTCCCTTTGTAGCTTTTATTGAGCAGGAGCAAAATGGAGCTGCCCTTCCCGATTTTGTACGGGAAGTAGACCTGCAAAATCATATCTTAAATCAGGATGATTCAGGAAAAACAGTGGAAGTTACACAAGACAAAATAAAAGGTGAGAAACAGAAGGGAGACCCCGAAAGTGCTAAAGGCAGGCTCAAAAGAGACAATCAGCTTCGAACAGCGCTCAATATTTTAAAGAGTTTGAATTTATATACTGAGTTCAAATAACTCTGTTCAGGTTGCTTGATTCTACTT
>JAOZLI010000534.1 GCA_029934915.1 Desulfocapsa sp.
TCCACCCTGAAGAAGAAAAAGAATACAAAAGCATGATACGCATAATAATCAATGGTAAAAAAGCGGATCGGCCCGAAATTCGATCTATAATCGCCTCCCTTCGTGAGGAAGGTTTTCCTCTGGAAGTTAGGGTTACCTGGGAATATGGTGATGGAGAAAGGTTCGTACGTGAGGCATGTACCGACGGGGTATCACGCCTTATTGCTGCTGGAGGGGACGGTACTATTAATGAAGTTGTCACCGGCCTTGCAAAACTCAGCCTGGAGAAACGTCCAGAATTGGCCATAATGCCTCTTGGAACAGCAAATGACTTCGCAACTGCCTGTGCCATCCCTGCTGCCCCCTTGGATGCATTGCATCTGGCTGTCACTGGAAGCCCCGAAGCAATCGACATTGTACAGGCAAATGAAAGATATTTCGTCAATGTTGCCTCGGGGGGATTTGGAGCTGAGGTGTCAGCTGATACCCCAGTACAGTTAAAAAATTTCTTTGGCGGTGGAGCCTACGCCTTATCCGCAGTTATTAAATCGCTAAGCTTTCGCCACAACCAGGGAAGCCTGATTGCCAAAGATGTTGAGCTTAAGGGAGCAGCCCTGATAGCCGCTGTCTGCAATGGCCGTCAGGCCGGCGGAGGACAGATACTAGCAGCAAATGCCTATATCAACGATGGGTTACTTGACGTGTTTCTAATCCTCAGTTTTCCATTGACAAATATCAATCAGGTTCTTCAGGAAGTTCTGAATGTTAGCGAAAATGGCCAGTATGTAAAACGATTTCAGACACCGTGGCTGTTAGCCACTCCTGAAGCAACCCGTTCTGTCAATCTTGACGGTGAACCATACCAGGCTGACACTATCCGTTTTGAGGTTGTACCCAAGGCAATACAGCTTATACTGCCAGACGATTGCCCTTGTATCCTCAAGTAGGTGTCGCACATCAGGAGCCTTGAGCTCATAGTTCAAAGGCTCTGGAATAAGTCTTAAACCCGTTTTCAAGCTCCTGCAATTTTTAGCCAGACGGTGTTGAGGCTATGTGCGTGAGCAGAATTGTTTTACATAGCCGCAAATTGCAGCTATTCAGGATCCCGGTGTCTTTCACGAAGTAATTCGTTCCTTCTGACATCATCTCCTTCATGCAGAAAGGCGGAAAAACAGCACCCCCTCCTCTATGGTCCCTTTTCAATTAATGCGCATGTGAGAGAAATCAGACCCGTCAAATCCTTGGATTCTGTATCCATACTTGGCGGGTTTTCTTTTGCTGTAAAAAAAGTCATT
>JAOZLI010000535.1 GCA_029934915.1 Desulfocapsa sp.
CTTCCAACTCCTTTTGCCGGGCAAGCTGATCCGCTTTTTTGAGAGTTGTCCCAAGCAGTCCTTTGGGCATCTTGTGGTGGAGCTTGATGGCCTGAAGAATTTCTTCCTTTCTTGGTAACTGTTTAAATTCATTAATCCTGGAAAGTGGCCGTCCGGCCGCTAAAGGATGCTCGCCAAGAGAATAGAGGTACCCATGCATGGATTTCAACTTTCCAAGATCATGTCCCAAGGCAGCAACCATGGTATCAGGGATCACGTGCCATGCTTCATTCTCTGAAAGGAGTTGCACAACCTGTTCGGCCACATTGATGGAATGATGAAGGAGTGTAGTTCTGGAAAGAATCTGAAATGTGTTTTCATCCCACCCACCTTCCACATCGCCCTGAATATTCACCACTGATGGACAGTCACTTTCCTTTTCAAGCAAACTTAGAATTTGTCCACAAACATTCTTTTGTAGCGGAAACTTCTTAAACCAGCCCCAGTTGTCAATTTTCTCCATTAATGCTGCTGCTCTGATATCTTCAAAATCAAAAGTGACATTCTTCTCCTCATGATGCTTTATTTCACGCCATAGAGGAGAAAGTTCGGAAATATGAACTTCCTTATTGCCTTCTTTTACCCATAGTTTTGATAAACTTCTCAAGGTAACAACTCGAACTACTTTCTCTTTTTGCTGACCCAAATACAAGATCACAACAGCGACAAGCAATAGAGCAAAAAACAAAATCAGTAGGCCACTGCTCAAAAAAATCATAGTTTTTCAGAATGTTATGCTCTACCCCTACTGGTTAGATCAGGAAAGATAACTTTAACTTCAGGATCATTAACCGTTGCAGTCTTTCCCTTATACGTTCCAGAGTAGGTGTTTAAAAATATTTCCCTGGGAGCCATATTCAAAATCTCAGTATGTTTAACTCGTATTTCTTCAGTTTCACGAATGGAAAGCCCGCCACCCACAGAAATAATGGGAGAAAATTGTTGCTGCTCTCCCAGGTGTCTGGAAACATAAAAAGCAGTGCTGGCGTCCGGCACGCGCATAAAGAGTTTGGTATTACAGTTATCCAAAATGGTATTGGCCCGGTCCTCTCCTACTTCAGCATACAATTGACTGATGGACTGGCAATAGCCGTGGATGTACACCCCGGCTCCTCCTGCCTTGGCAAAGAGATCTTCAATCCCTTGATAAAGAACAGATTGTGCTTCATCTATATGCATTACAAGGGATGGGGTAACATTCCTTCCACTGGAATAAATACGCCCCACAAAAGCCT
>JAOZLI010000536.1 GCA_029934915.1 Desulfocapsa sp.
CCTGCCGCCTTTTTTTTGCTGGAACCGCCTCGGGGAAAGGGTATAAACAGACCAGGCTTCGGGCATATTCTTTTAGTTTGTAAAGAGAGCCTTTTTATTAATAAAAAATTAAGTTCTACGCTGTTGCTCTCTTCACTCATCGGTACGTCCACCCTCTGCATGGCCTGGACCTCACAAGTCTATTTTGTCAATATGGGCCTTACTGAAAAATCGATTACCCCGCTCTGGATTCTGTTGAATTTGACCGTAGCGCTAGTTGCGGCCTTTGCCGATAAGATCGTGAACAAAACGGGTCAGCAGTTGGCCATCGGCATCATTTTAATCGTCATCCCTGGAAGTTATATTCTTCTTGGGTCTTTCTCCTTACTGCCTGGGCTGTTTGTCCTTTTTGTTTTTTACGCCATCCGCGGCTATGCCACGCCCTTATTAAAAGATCTCGTTAACCGCTACTGCGCTTCTGAAACCCGGGCCACGGTTCTTTCAATCCGCAGCATGATCATTCGGCTTTCTTTTGCAATCCTTGGCCCCTTTATCGGCAGTATATCTGCCGGATACAGTCTGTCTTTTGCCCTACGGCTGAGCGGTTTTATTCTCCTGCCCCTTATCTTGTTTGCTGGGATTTTACTCTTTATTACTTTAGGGGATGAGTTGAAAAAGTGAGGCTGTTGTAGACAACAAGAAAACACTCAGAACCAATCTGGCCAGCCGCACCGGTTACGAGTATATTTTTCATGCTGTCCCTGTCAGCTGATGTGAGGCATCAAAGTCCACTTGATAAACCATGTTTCACTGTCACTAATTTGATCCAGACAGACAATGCCGCCGTTCTGAAATTTAAATACAGTAAGATCCATTGAACCTGCCACCAGGTATGAAGTCAGCTTCTCCATAAAGGGCAGATGGCCCACGTACATGGTGTTGTCCGCATTGCTCAGAGTGGTCGCAAATACTTTAACATCATCCAGAGCTTTGATCCCTGCTATTTCCTGGATATTTTTATCGGTCTGCAATGCTGCCGATAACAGTTCAGCGGTTTGGCCAGCTCTTTTTTTCTCACTGTGGAAAATTGTACCAACTGGTACCTTATACCCTTTTGCTACCTGAGCAATGAGTTTCACCTCATCAATGCCAGTTTCCGTCAGTCCCTGCTGCGGATCCTGATCTTTACTCAAAGCGTTACCATGTTGAACTAAATAAAGTGCCATGCTTCCTCCTGAAAAAACGTGTTTTATCTAAAACTCAAACGGCCCCATTTCTATCGAGTGTAGCTGC
>JAOZLI010000537.1 GCA_029934915.1 Desulfocapsa sp.
TCCAACAAACAGAATCCCTCAAGATCTAAAGACAGCTCCTCAAACGCAAGCCCTAAATCTTTAAAAAACTCAGTCAACTCATCAAAACTACAATTCAAAAACCTCTCAGGCAAACTCCCACCGGCAGCATTACTCCCCTCCTCCAGAAACAGAACAAGAGCAGCAACAGCTATTTCACGAAAGCCATCACAATCCCCCCCCTGTCTTTCGACAAAAGCCAGACACCGATGCCAGTTATAGATAGAGCGTCTAATCCCCCGATAGATAGTTTTATGAAAATTCTCAAGCTGTATATCACGAAGAATAATTTCAAAATAACGATCGAGCGCAGCATCTTTAAGAAATTGTTTTTCTGTTTCCGTCAGTGACAGACCTGAACCTTCGGGATCCTGTTCAAGGAAGTAGAGAGATGAATGATAAGTAATTTCAGGAATCTCACCCGAATTTCGGACAATAAGCCACTCATCATCAAGTAACTCTGAGCGCTCGTCCTCTGTCACTCCTTATCCTCAAGACCAAAAACAGAGCGAAAAAGATCCACCTTCATTGCGGACTGATCTTTGCAGTTATCACTTTTCAAAAATATCATCGGATCATGGAGCAGGCGTGAAACAATAGCTGAGGCCATCTTTTCAATACTCTTTTTCTCTTTATCGGTCAGGTTCTTGAGACGTGGCAGGGTACGTTCAAGCTCCATCAAGGCAACCTGATTTCCTTTTTTCCTGAGATCGGTAAGAGTGGGGGTAATCCCAAGACCTGCAAGCCAGTCTTTAAATTTTAAGGCCTCCTCATCAACTATCCGTTTGGCCTTTACTGCTTCTTTGTCGCGTTCTGCCTTGTTTAACTCTACGACATTATGGAGGTCATCAATATCATAGAGATAGACGTTATCAAGATCGTTCA
Organism: Desulfocapsa sp.; assembly: GCA_029934915.1. Lineage (GTDB taxonomy): Bacteria > Desulfobacterota > Desulfobulbia > Desulfobulbales > Desulfocapsaceae > Desulfocapsa. The sequence goes on from JAOZLI010000537.1 coordinate 904, forward strand.
ATGCAGGATCAAGATCTCTGGGCACAGCAATATCAATAAAGAACAGTGGTTTATTCAACCGTTCCTTCATGATGGGCTGCACTTCCTCTTTATGCAAAATCACACCGGGAGCACCAGTAGAACTGACGATAATATCCACCAGTTCCAATTGCTCAAGAAGTTCATCAAGTCCAACAGCACTTCCGTTAAAACGTTTAGCAAGATCCAATGCCCGCTCAAGGGTTCTATTACAAACCACCACATCCTTGGCTCCATTCCCCACCAGATGTTCTGCGGCCAGTTCTGCCATTTCTCCAGCACCGATAAGCAAAACCCGTTTATTCTCTATGGAACCAAAAATCTTTTTGGCAAGTTCAATGGCGGCA
>JAOZLI010000538.1 GCA_029934915.1 Desulfocapsa sp.
GGGATAGATCCTGAGCGAATTGAATTTCGTTCTGCCTCAAATCATAAAACCATGCTGGAAGAATACAGCGATGTGGATATCGCTCTGGATCCTTTTCCATTCAGTGGTGCTTTAACAACCTGTGAATCCTTATGGATGGGAGTGCCGGTCGTCTCCATGGCCCAGTTACGACCTGTCTCAAGACAATCGTTTTCTATTTTAAAAAATATTGGAATGGAAGAACTGACGGCCTCATTTGCCGATGAATATCGATCAATTGCTGTCGCATTAGCAGGGGACAGCCAGAAGTTGACGTTGTTAAGAAACACTCTCCGCCAAAACATGAACAGGCATCGTGATTCCCATGCCGCGGGGCTAACAGCAGAGCTGGAAAGAGGGTTTTTAAGGGTGGTGGGTGACTTCCACTAGAAAACTTATTATTCTCTTGTAAAAACGTACCGTTCTTTTGTGGATAACGCGTCTTGAAAACGATAGTTTTCCCGCTGAAAACTCTGTAATTCTGTTACTGTCTGCACCTTATTTTTCACAGCAAAATCAACCATCATCCCTCTTGCCCGCTTGGCATAAATGGCTACGGTTTTATAACTATCACCCTTTCGTTCCTTGAAATCTATCTGCAGAATTTTGCCTTTTAATTTTTTCTTCTTTATAACGCGTAGATACTCAAGAGAAGCCAGATTAACAAGAAGTGGTTCGTCGTGTGTGGCAAGGGTTCGGTTCAACTCCTCTGTCACCCTTTCCCCCCAGAATTCATAGAGGTTTTTGCCCCTGCTGTTGGTCAGTTTGCAACCCATCTCCAGACGATAGCTCTGCATTAAGTCCATGGGACGCAATACACCATAAAGCCCTGAGAGAATGCGTAGATGCTGTTGCAGATACTCTTTTTCTTCCTGGTTATAACGGGTGGTAGCAATACGGGAGTAGACATCTCCCTGAAAAACAGCAAGTGCAGGCTTGGCATTGTGAGTTGTGAAGGGTGTTTGAAAATCATTGATACGCTTGTGCGTCTGCACGGCCAGTTGCTCGCTCATCTTCATCAACTGGCCAAGTTCAGCCACAGAAAACTCCCGCAGACGAGCAATCAATTGCTCGCTGTCCGGCAGCAAGGCAGGCAAGGTCTCTTTGTTCCAATCTGCCACATTCGAATCTTGTGTTTTCGAAGGCGCAAGCAACATTAACATGTCCAACACCCCTCACAAACTAACTTATTCATGATGGATTCGTAAAAACCTATTTCACCATGAAGCGCACGAAGGGCATGAAGAAA
>JAOZLI010000222.1 GCA_029934915.1 Desulfocapsa sp.
TGCGGTTAAATAATCGAAAATCGTTTCCCTAAACATTCATCTTACACCTCATAATGACGAAGTTATTGTTGAACAAGCCCTTAAATAACTATCAGATGGAGATACAGATGGGACAGGGTAAATTTCGTGTTGTTACAAAAGGAATGTTGGCTCCTGGCGCTGAAACTGCGGCGACAATAACTGGATTGGTAAAGCTGTTTAAAACCACCCCTGAGAAGGCTTCCTCTTTGATATCCGGGGACAGCAAAATCATTGGGCAGGGCCTCTCCCGTGAGAAGGCAGAAAAAATGAAACAGAGTATCTTGTCCGTTGGTGCGATGTGCGACATTGAGCTTGAAGGTGTTCTCGGCACAGTCCCCGAAAGCACCAAACCAGCCTCCGGATCACAAGACAGAGGCGCTCCGGTAAATGAAAGCAGCAACAACGGATCCCGCTATTCGATAGAACAGTTTGTCAAGAAGACTGCTGAGCGTGACCGAGGCCAGGGAACATTTGAATTAGAAGATGAGCGGATGCTTGAAATTAACCTGGAAACAGAGCTTTGGATCAAGACTGGATCCATGGTGTCCTATCGTGGTAACATCAAATTTGTACGTGAGGGTATGCTGGAAAAAGGGATTGGCAGGTTTTTGAAAAAAGCGGTGAGTGGTGAAGGAGCAAAATTAACTCGTGCAACAGGGCAAGGTGCTCTGTATCTGGCAGACCAGGGGAAAAAGATAATTCTGCTGGAACTTAAAGATGATATGATTTTTGTAAATGGCAATGACATCCTGGCGTTGGAAATGGCCATTGACTGGGATATAAATATAATGAAAAAGGTTACAGCGATGATGGCCGGCGGATTATTTAATGTCCGTCTGGAAGGCACAGGCATGATCGCAATTACCAGCCATTATGATCCGCTGACTCTACAGGTAACTCCCAATAATCCAGTTGTCACTGACCCGAATGCAACCATCGCCTGGTCTGGTTCCCTGCAACCGGAGCTGCGTACCGATATTAGTTTTAAGACCTTTCTCGGTAGAGGCAGTGGTGAGTCTCTGCAGATGGAATTCAAGGGCAATGGATTTGTCGTGATTCAGCCTTTTGAAGAAGTTTACTTTCAGGGACGGTGAACAAATAAAACCAAAGTAGATGAATCAAGTTGTGAAAATCGTATACCATCAGGAGTCAACTGCCAAACTGAAATAACCCGACCAATTCTTCGCGGCTCAGTGTCTTTAAGACAGAACCATCATCTTCGACAATCAGGTCAGCCGCAAGGGCACGTTTTTTTTCGATCATTTTGTGGATTTTTTCTTCAAGGGTACCTGCGGTAACCAGTTTGTAGACCTGTACTGGATATTTTTGTCCCATGCGATGCACTCTGGCTGTTGCCTGTTCCTCCTTGGCAGGATTCCACCAACGATCATAATGGATAACCACCTGGGCTCCGGTGAGATCTATTCCGGTTCCGCCTGCCAGAAGGCTTGCGCAGCAGATTTTACATTTTGTATCTGTGTTAAATTCTTTGATTCGTCTGCTTCTTTCTTTGGCGGCCACGCTTCCGCGAATGGCGGCAAAACCTATCTTTTCATCATCTAGCCAGCGTTCAATGAGATCAAGCATTGCGGTGAACTGGCTGAATACCACAACCTTTAAGCCGCTTTCCATGCATTGGGTAATCAAACGGGTAAATTCATCCCATTTTCCACTTTTGTAGAGCGTGTAATCGGTGCTCTGTTCAAGCTGGCAGAGGTGGTTACATATCTGTTTCAGGCGTATGATGGTGGCAAGGATAGTGGTGAAACGCGATTGCTGGCCTGGCTCCAAATATTCATCGACCGTATCCTGGGCTTGATCTGCAGCTTCCCGATATGCCGCAAGTTGATCTGCGCTGAGTTCGCAGATGCGGATATCTTCACTGCATTCAGGGAGCTCTGTAAGTACCTGCTTTCTGGTCCGACGCAGAATAAACGGGGCAACAAGTTTTTGTAATTGTTGACGCTGTTCTTTGCTTTCGGCGTACTTGAATTGATGTCTAATGGGTGGAGCTGTGAAAATCTCGGGAAGACAAATGCTGAGCAGGGTCTCGAGTTCCTGCACACTGTTTTCAACGGGGGTGCCGGTAAGGCCAATGATATTCTCTGCATTAAGCCTGGAAACAGCAGAATAGGTAGCCGTATTTTTGTTTTTAAGGACATGCATTTCATCAAAGAGCAGGAGCTTGAAGTTGTGTTCGTTCAATAATTCTGCATCCTGTCGCATAACACCATAGCTTGTCACTATAATCTGACTTTCCATGGCCTTGTCCAAATCCCTTCCCCCACCATGGTACACAGTCAGGCTCAGTTGTGAAAAAAACGATTTTTGTTTTTCGAGCCAGTGATACAGTACAGCTGCTGGACAGACAACCAGGAAACGACTTTCTTCGTCTGCCAGCAGATCAATAAGGCCCAGAGCTTGATGGGTTTTACCAAGACCCATGTCATCGGCCAGGATTCCACCTAAGCGGTAATGTTGAAGCTGGTAAAGCCAGTTACAGCCATGGCGTTGATAGGAACGCAGGTGTTTTGCAGGCTTCGTTTTGAGGGAGATGCTCTTCTCGTTTGATTGTAAAAAGGCGGCGAGGGTTCCTGATATTTCTTTAGACTGGGTATTGATGGAACCAATTTGTGATGACAGAGCCAGAAATTCACCGCGTGTTATTTTGATGCGTCCATCTTCACCAACAAAACGGCTTGTTCCTAATTCGTGGAACCATGCCAGGGGGGAATCCTTCAAGTCCAGCCAGGTTTGACCGGGGAGAAGTGTTTTACCGGCATCGGCAGCGCGAAGCAATTCGTCCAGGCTGATTTTATGATTACCGATACCATACCATCCTGCGAGATAGCACCAGTCTTTGTCCTCCTCGTAATCTGCAAGGATTAACTTCTCCGGCAGGGAGACAACTTTCATGTTGAGAATATTGTCGGAGACCTGGTGTCGACCACAGTGCAGCTTTTCCAGATTGTTATTTATGAAATCAGTCACATCGTTTTCTGGTATGACAAAACCATGCTTGAAGTCTTCGGCAATATCACCGATGTTCCCGAATAGTGAGAGCTGTTTCTTTGAGGACTTGCGTAACTGTTCGTCGGTGGGAACGGATTTGAGGGTGAAGATCGTATCATTAATCTGGTATCGATTACCGTAGCTGTTTGTGCTTATCTCAGAGAGTTTGTATTCTGTTCCGTCTCGTAAGCGACAGCAGTGGTGAACTGCTATGTCGGCGCTGTTCTTCATAAAAGAAACAGACGAAAATTGTTCGGCTCGCTCAATCTGTGCGGGGATATCTGGTAATGAGAGATTGTTCAGGAGTTCCCAGGTATGATCGCGTGGTAGACTGAGGGAGAAGAGTGTACTATCTGCTTTGGTGTAGTGGAGAGTATATATCCCATCGGCCTGCTGTTTGATCTGAATAGTGTTGGCAGGGAAATGCTGGAACAGCAGTCGTGCCAAAAAGCCCCACAGAGAGGATTCAAATTTCTGTTTTTTGCTTTTCATACCGGCGTTGTTCAGCTTCTTTTCATTCCCTGTGCACGTTTGTTCGACGAGCTCTTCCAGCAGGTCATGCCGATCTTCCCAATAGGTGCTTTTAGAAACGGATAGAGCTTTCCTGATGCTGGGGAAAAAATCAGCCAGTTCCTGTGCCGCTTCGTTGCTCATGATGATTTCGAGGTGAAGTCCATTTTCCGAAGTACCTTGAAACAGCATGCCGTGAGTATGGGGCTGAAATGCTATCGCTATTTTCCTCCGCATGGTTGTTTGTTCGTGAAGGTATTTACAGATACTGTTCCAGCTATTATCTGCAAAGAGATCAGCAAGGGTGTGTAATGTGTCGTCTTGCTGTTGCAGGCAGAGCAAGGCTAGAGCCGCCACATGTTTACAGCTTCCTCCTCCCTGTTGCCATCCACATTTACTACAGTCGCCATCCCGGAAAACGAAGGGGAGCCGGCCCCGTTTCTGTCCCAGCTGCAAAGAAACAGAGGCACTATTGTTAAGGAGTAATCCACTAAATCGTCTTTGGAAACTAAAGAACGTGACTTCATCTTTACGGAGAAGGTTGTGGCCCTGTTGGAGTATCTCTTTTGTAAACCAGGGTTTGAGGGCAAGGATGTACTTTTTGGGTAAGGATTGATGTTGTTGTAAAGTACTTTGTGCAGAGCAGGGCAGGGAGTTCATAGAAGTTTTTGTTCGATAACGTGTGTATGTTTAAAATGAAAATAGCTATTATAGCAAATTAACAGTAAAAAGTCAGCTAAGAAAACATTGACTTTAATTACGTTTTGCCGTACTTTTTTAGTGCCTTACTCCATAATTTCTGTCATAAAGAACAAGATAATATGAATCAGATTTTATATCAGTTTGTTTCAAGCACCACCAAGGCACTTACTTGCAGCTTGTCTGCGTTAGACAAATTGTTGGTTATTATTCAGCACTGTTCTTTGCTTGCGAATTGAGCCTCGTAGGTTGCGGTTGAGTGTCGCGAACCCCACATCTGCAACAATGTTGGGTTTCGCTACACTCAACCGCAACCTACACACTG
>JAOZLI010000223.1 GCA_029934915.1 Desulfocapsa sp.
ACGCCCACCCATTATGGTGAGTACAGCCTTTCCCCGCAACTTCCAATCAATAAAGGGAGAATTCTTGCCCTTTGAAAGAATTGACTCTTTACTGAAAACGAACTCTTTCTCAGGATCAATAACGGTTACATCGGCAACACCCCCTATGGCAAGAGTTCCACCTTGTACCTTGAGAATGTTTGCAGGAGCAGACGACATCAACTCCACTAACCGCAACGGATCAATGAGCCCCTCTCGTACCAGATTCAACGTAAGGGGTAAAGATGTCTCCAGTCCTATTATGCCATTGGCTGCCTGATCAAATTCACACTCTTTTTCCAGTACTGAATGTGGCGCATGGTCAGTGGCGACACAATCAAAGGTACCATCCTGTAATCCTGCACAAATAGCCTGTCTATCCTGTTCAGTCCTGAGAGGCGGATTCATTTTGGCATTGGTGTTGTAATCACCGACTGCCTCTTCTGTAAGAGTGAAATAGTGCGGAGTTGTTTCAGCCGTTACTCGTACCCCACGGGCTTTCGCCTGACGAATCAAATCGGTAGCAGCAAGAGTACTGACATGAGCGATATGTGTTCGTTGTCCGGTGAGTTCGGCCAGGGCAATCTCCCGGTAAACCATAATCGCCTCGGCAGCGACAGGAATACCTCGCAATCCTAATCGAGTGGAGACAACACCTTCGTTCATAGAGCCATTTTTACTCAACGACATTTCTTCGGAGTGAGAGATGACCAGCAAATCATGACTGCCCGCATATTCCATGGCACGTCGCATAAGCTGACTATCAAAGACAGGCAGACCATCATCTGTTACGGCAACGGCTCCTGCCTCCTTCAATTCACCATATTCAGCGAGCTCCTGCCCGTTACTGCCACGACTAATAGTGGCTGCCGGATACACCCGGGTACTGGCATTTCTTGCATCATCAAGTAAAAACCGGGTAACAGAAGCTTCGTCATTTACAGGTTTTGTGTTTGGCATACAAGCAACTGCGGTAAATCCCCCCGCAGCAGCAGCTCTTGTTCCAGACTCAACAGTCTCTTTATACTCTTCACCTGGTTCACGTAAATGAACATGCATATCAATCAAACCGGGAACAATCCATTTCCCCTGCACATCAAACACCTGACTATCTGCAGGAATTTCTTGTTCAGCAGAAATGATATGGCCGTCTTTCAGCCAAATATCCCCTACAGTGTCCACATTAGTTGCAGGATCAAGAATCCGTCCATTTTGCAGGATAATAATACCACTCATGATGAAACTCCCTGTGTTCCCATAACCAGATATAAAAGTGCCATACGAACAGCGACGCCATTAGTCACCTGTTCAAGAATTACAGACCTTTCCCCATCCGCCACATCCGGATTCATTTCAACCCCACGATTAATTGGCCCCGGATGCATGATCAGTACATCTGGTTTTGCATGCTGCAAGAGCGATTTATTAATACCGTAAAATTGAGCATACTCACGAAGCGAGGGAATCAGCGGATCATCTTGACGTTCTTTTTGAATTCTCAGCGCCATAACCACGTCGGCACCGGTAACAGCCTCTTTAACAGAGGCGCAAACGGTTGCCCCAAGGGCGTCTACATGTGGAGGTATAAAGGTTGCGGGTCCAGCGACCCTCACATCGGCACCCATTTTAGTAAATCCGAGAATATTGGAATGAGCTACTCTGCTATGAGCAATATCCCCAATAATCGCCACAGTGAGTCCCTTTATTTCTTTCTTATGATCACGTACTGTCATCATATCCAGAAGCGCCTGACTGGGATGCTCATGAGTGCCATCTCCGGCATTAATTATTCCAGCCTTGATATGCCTGCTAAGAAGACCAGGAGCACCTGAGCTTCCGTGCCTGATAATGATAATATCAGGATTCATGGCCTCAAGATTTCGGGCTGTGTCGATTAATGTTTCTCCTTTTTGAGCGGAACTTGTAGAGGCAGCAATATTAAATGTGTCTGCACTCATTCGCTTGGCAGCAATTTCGAAAGAAAGACGTGTTCTTGTCGATGGCTCAAAGAAAAAATTAATTATTGTTTTTCCTTTAAGGGTGGGAACCTTTTTTACCGGGCGATTGGATATTTCTTTAAAGGAAAGGGCTGTGTCAAGGATATGAAAGATATCGGACTTCGATAGCTGCTCAATACTTAGGATATTCCTGTGTTGAAATAGATATGGGTCTTTCACGATTGCACAGTTATAAAGTTTGTAGAATTGAAAAGTTCATCGATTCCATCTAATGATTCTTTCAATAAATTCAGGAAATATTCCCTTTAAAAGATGCCTCAAACATGTAATCTATTACTTACAAACCCTAACGAACAAGATCACCAATGCGATTCCAACGAACAGAAGTCAAACGATCCAAAGACATGAGTGGTTTTTCAAGATCCCAGGACCAATATAAGATAAAGGCCTTACCAAGCACATCTTTTAACGGTACAAATCCCCAGAAACGACTATCAAAACTATTGTCACGATTATCACCCATAACGAAGATAGAACCTTCCGGTACTCTGACAGGTCCCATATTATCACGAGGCCCTGCACTGGCCTTCATTATATCTTTACTGGTAAACTGAATATGAGGATTTTGATTAGCCTCTCCGTTAATAAAGAGTTGTTTGTTTTTTATTTCAATAGTGTCTCCTGCCACTCCAACAACTCTTTTTATATAATCAATGGAGCGATCCTTAGGGAACCTGAAAACTACGATATCATCCCTGGAAGGGCTTTTCCAGGGAATAATTATCCCACCATTCATGGGAACCTTCACACCGTAGATAAATTTATTGACCAGTAAATGATCACCAATCTGCAAAGTGGAAAGCATGGATCCGGAAGGAATTTTGAAGGCCTGAACCACAAAGCTACGAATAAAGAGAGCAAGAATTATAGCAATTACAATTGCTTCCGCGTATTCACGCACAACTGACTTATCTGATTTTTGTTGACTCACTGTTTTACACTCCGACGCCCAATATTCAATTAGTTACTATAAAATAAATTATCCAAGCCACTGTAAAATATTCTGCAACAATATTCTAGTCTATTCACACTTTTGACACTCAGAATAAAAATAAAGATCATCAATAGCCCATTCATTTACTGAACAAACAGATGGCCATAACTAAAATCGATAAAATTCCAATATCTTTACAAGAGTTCCGATCCAAACATACAACATACTGCGGCTCTACATCCTCACTGCTGCTATATATGGCACAAAACCATACCAGAGGCTATTTAGGCATTTCTTAAACTACTGTTTTCGCACTAAGAAAAAAAACATTTTTCCTACACACCGCCTTGACAAACACTTTTTTTTGTGTGCTTAATATAACTGAATCATCAGTGCTGGTAAGCATAAGCGAACGTGACTACAAGCATAATTTTACTTCCTTACATACGGAATAAGAAGAAACCATGAACCTGCCGTTTTTCTCAAAAGAAGACCTTGTTGTTGGCGTCGATATCGGCTCCCATGCTGTGAAGGTCTGTCAGCTCAAACGAACTGATAAGGCATACGCTGTTGTCAATCTTGGCAGCGTCACCCTTCCTGAAGGGGCAGTAGATGATGGAACTTTGAACGAGCCTGACATTGTAGGCGAAAAGATAAGTGAACTCTTCAAACAGCTTAAAATCAAGAAGAAAAAGATTGGTTTTTCAATTTCGGGTTACTCTGTGATTGTAAAAAAGGTCAATCTCGCAGTGATGAGTGATGAGGAATTAGAAGAGCATATCCAAACCGAAGCAGAACAGTATATTCCATTTGATTTAGACGACGTGTACCTTGATTTTCAAGATCTGAAAACGAATGAAGGAGACGATGACCGAACAGATGTGATGCTGGTTGCAGCAAAACAAGAAATTGTAGACGAATATCTGGAAATGTTTGAGGGATTAAATCTCAAACCGGTCATAGTTGATGTTGATGGTTTTGCTCTTGAAAATACATACGAATACAATTATCCGAAAAATGAGAATGTTGCACTGGTAGATATCGGCGCCTCCAAAATGAATATTAACATCATTTCTGAGGGAGTTTCCGTGGTTGCTCGTGACATAGTCGTGGGCAGTCAGCAACTGACTGAACAGATTCAATCTGCTTTTGATCTTACAATTGAAGAGGCGGAAGCGTTGAAACTTGGACAAATTCCTGCTGAAGAAAAACAGCAGGAAATTGAAGAAATTTTTTCAACGACATGCACTCAATGGGTACTTGAGATAAAAAAAGCGATTGATTTATATCAGGCAAATCATACAGAGGCACCGCTCAGTCGTTTAGTGCTCAGTGGTGGAGGTTCCAAGGTTGTAGGTCTTTTAGAATACCTTGAGAGCGAAACGGGTTTAGCTGTAGAACTGTTCAATCCTTTTAGTAATATGACGGTTAACTCGAAGAAAATTGATCCAGATTATCTTAACAGTATTGGACCGGAAATGGCCATTGCCACAGGCATAGCCATTCGTCCATCGGTGATATAGGCTGCAAATATGCTAAGAATCAACCTACTCCCCATACGCCAGCTGAAAAAACGGGCCAAAGCACG
>JAOZLI010000539.1 GCA_029934915.1 Desulfocapsa sp.
TGAAATATTTGGAATTGAATTCATAGAAGATGGCGCTCTTTTCTTTCAGAAATTCACTGAAAATATCCACGAAGAAGACAAACCGATCTGGCTTAAATCCATCCAGGAGGCTGTTGTAAACCAGCATCCATGGAAATGGAAAGGGCGTTATGTAAAGCCATCCGGAGAAAAAATTTGGTTTGAAGGACATTCGATACCAACAGTTCGTGCAGATGAAATAATCTTTGATGGCATTTTTATTGATATTAGCGATACTGTTAAACAGGAAACTGCGCTAAGACAGGCAAAAGAGGGTGCTGAATCCGCCAATAAGGCAAAAACTGAATTTCTTGCCAATATGTCGCATGAAATGCGAACGCCCATGCATGCCATGCTTGGTTTTGCCAATGTGGGCCGAAAACATTTTGAGAAAGCACCGAGGCAACGCCTTGGCGAGTATTTTTCTCTTATTCATGAAAGCGGTGAACGTCTGCTTAGTTTCTTAACTGATCTTCTCGATCTGGCCACACTGGATGGTAAAAAAGATCGTTATACTTTTCGCTCATATGATCTGAATTTGAGTGTTATCAGTACCATTACCGAAGTTCAATTTGAACTTCAAGAAAAGAATATTCACATCTCTTTCCAGGAAGACTCGCCTCATATGGCACAGTTTGATCGCCAGAAGATAATTCAGGTTTTACATAACCTTGTCAATAATGCGGTAAAATTCAGTAAATCTGAAACAACTATTGAAATTAGCATTGAGGAAGTAGATATTGAGGGCGCGTTGTTTCAACGGCTAACTGTAAAAGATCAGGGAATAGGGCTTCCGGTAACAGAGTTGGAAACAGTCTTTGATAGATTTAATCAAAGTAGCAGGACTAAAACGGGAGCAGGAGGTTCGGGGCTTGGGCTTGCAATTTGTCGAGGCATCATGGAGGCACATTCAGGAGAAATCTGGGCAGAAAACAATCCTGAAGGCGGCGCGACATTTTACTTTGTTTTGCCGGTGGCTCCTCCCCGACATAATCCCTAAATTTTCTGTTAAAAAAACCTCTACTGTGATTAAATTAATAGTGAATCATAGGGTATGAAAAAAACGGGTGATTTGTTCATGTTTTTTCTGAATTAAATATGGAGAACAAATGGAACAGCGAGGATCTACTCGAATCAATGTGGTTGACATGGAAGTCGATATCGCTGACAAGGCAGGATTTAGCAGAGGAACCCTCAAAGATGTTTCTCGATGTGGTGTCTGTGTTGCAGGTATC
>JAOZLI010000224.1 GCA_029934915.1 Desulfocapsa sp.
TATCATAACAGGTTCAATCAAAGATGTCATTCCAAGGATTGCTGTTTCCACTTCTCGTTCATAGGTTGTTGATATTTTTGCAAGCATAGATTCAAGTTCACCACTCTGTTCCCCGACGGAAATCATCTGAATAAAGATGGGCGGAAACCAGGCAGACGACTCAAGAGCACTGCTCATACTCTTTCCCTTCTGGATTTGCTCCATCGCCTCTTCAATTACGTCCTGAATCAGACGATTATTGACAATAGACGCAACAATCTGCATGGCAGCAATCATGGGTACCCCACTGTTCAGGAGACTCCCCAGGGTGGAAGCAAACCTGGTAAGGACGATTTTACGATTAAGGGAACCCAGAATTGGAAGTGAGAGCTTCATCTTATCACAAACCCATCTTCCCTTTTCCTGCGCCAATAGCAACCGGACAAGGAAGAAAAGAGCTATACCCACACCAAGCCCAAGCCACCAATAGTCACGCAGTATATCACTCACTATGATAAGGATCCTGGTGGGCAGGGGTAATGCACGTTCCATATCTGTGAAAACCTGAGTGATATTAGGAACGATATAGGTGATAAGAAAGAAAAGAATACCGGTACCGATAACGGCCATAAAGATGGGATACACAAGTGCTGCCTTGAGTTTTCCCTGCAGGGCTCGCTGTTTCTCCCCGAAATCTGCCAGTCTCTCAAGAACCACATCAAGTGACCCGGAAGCCTCACCGGAGCGAACCATATTCACATAAATATTAGAGAACAATCTGGGGTGTGCAGCAAGTGAGTCTGTAAGAGTGGTACCCTCGTTCACAGAATCCCGGATCTGAGCCAGAACACGCTTGAGAGAAGAATTACTACACTGTTCAATCAGTGACGATAAGGCTCCAATAAGAGGAATGCCCGCACCGAGCAAAGTGGAAAGCTGCCGGGTAACAACCTGTACTTCATCCTGGCTTACATGATCAAAGAGAGTGGTACCAAATACCTGTTTTTTATTTTTGTCTTTTTTGCTTAAACTCTCACGAACCGATGTGGGATATTTGCCACTGGCACGCAGTTTACTCCGAGCAGCACTTTCACTCTCCGCATCAACAAGGCCTTTGCAGGATTTTCCTTTCTTATTCAGAGCGTTATATTCAAATACAGGCATCTACTACCTTAACTGAGAATTTTAATTACACGTGTCCATCAGGCATATAAACAATAAGCATATTCTTCTGCAGTCTCTTTACCACGGTATCAGCAAGAGAACCAAAGAAAAACTTTCTAATGGCATTTTTTCTTGAGGTTGCCATAACCACAAGATCAATATCCTCCGATTCTTTCTCAATGGCATTCACTCTGGCATCGGTGGAAACGACCTTCACCTCAACATCGAGTTTATCGCTCTGTGCCTCAAGCCAATCAGTCAAGTCTTCTTCCTTGGCTCTCAGAACACTTTCCGCCTCTTCGGAATAAAAGAGGTAGAGCAATTTAACATGATGCTCTCCTATTCCATCAAGGGCCACCAGGATCGGATACACTTCCTGTAAATCCTCTAAGCTAACTACAGGAATCAAAATACGTTCCGTATGTAATTGCCCAAAAAAGCGCACAACAACCAATGGACAGGAGATATTGGCTGCAACATTTTCCAGAATATTCTTATAGCCATCGGTGGCACCATACAGCGGAGAGCCCAGCACCACCATCTTCGCATCATTATACTCAACGGCTGCCACAAGACCTGAAGGTACGGAAGAATCGGGAACAACCTCACTCACCAGTGGATACCCCATACTGGTAACCTCCTCCAACTCCCTCCGAAACATATCTGGAGAATTTTCACTTCCCGGTTCAACCACCCGCACTGCCAGCGGTAAACAACGTAAATGATGGGAAAACATCGTCGCAAAGCGGGCAAGTCCTGCTACCGCGGCACCTTGAGTGCTTCCAAAAGCCACCACGCCATTGGAAGGAATCTGAGGGCTGAGCTTTTTCCAATTCCAGGGTGGAACACTCACCCCTGCAGGAGAAAGCAGATGTTTCCCCTCGGCATGGCCATTACCATTCTTATTCTTTTCCTCTTTCAAAGCATGTGCTTCACCTGCCTGTTTCATCGCAAAGCGGGCAGTAACCGGACCTAGAAGCTCAGAAAGAAAGACTCCGGTAAGCACAACAGGGGTAATCATAGTGGAATATTCAACAAGGGCTGGATCGGCAGAAATAAGAAAAATAAGACCAATGGCCACTCCAGCCTGTGGCACAAGGCCCAAACCAAGATAGCGACCTATGATTTTGGGTGTTCCCGCAAGTTGCGCTCCCAATGCCACGCCAATGATTTTCCCACTGATTCTGGCAAGGAAATATATAACACCCAAAATCCCTGCTGCCTCCAGAGTTCCTATATGAAGATGTGTTCCTGCCAGGGTAAAAAACAGGACATAAATCGGTGGTTCAAAGCTATTCAATGCCCGAAACAGACGCACATCACGCTCAGCTCTGTTTACCAGCACAAAACCTGCAGCCATGCCAGCGAGTAGAGAAGACAGATCAAGGAAGGTGGCAAGCTCACTGCAGAGAAGCAGAAGGGCAAGCCCACCAGTCATCCTTTCACTTTTACCTTTCAGATTTTTCAAGGCCAGATCAAGAATAAATCCTGTGACAATTCCTAACAGCAAAGACTGGCCGATGGAGAGCAGACCATGGAAAATGACAAGGGAAAAAGCATCAGATGATGAGCCGCTGATTTGCTGCACAAATGCAATAACAAAACCGAAAATCATTATGGCCAGCCCATTATCAATAGCGACAATGGCAAGAAGACTCGCAGTAAAAGGACCGGAGGCCTTGAGTTCTCGAACAACTAGAAGCGTTGCAGCAGGGGCTGTGGCCAGGCCAACGGCTGCAAGTAACAGAGAAAGGGCTATGTAATTCTGCAACTGCCAGCCGTCCACCGTTACCCCTGTTAAATGGATCGTAAAAAAGACAGCCGCAAAAACCAGGAGAAAGGCTCCAACTGCCTCACAGAAGGATATCAGAGCCACCGATTTAACATATTTCCCGATCTTCTTTAACTCAACGTGCTCACCAATACCAAAGGAAATCAGAGCCAGGGCAATATTAGTAAAATGATCCAGATCAGAACCGATGGAAGAACTGTTGATAACATTAAAGCCGCTGGGGCCTAAGAAGACACCGGCCAGAATATAACCGGTGACAGACGGCAGATGCAAACGCTGACAAATTTTGGCCACCAGAAGACCGGCAGCCAGGAGAAGGGCTACGCCAAGGGTCACCATGGGCTATTTCGCAATCTCATATTTCAACTGTTGACGGAAAGTTTTGTCAGGTGCCAGTTCTAACAGATGGTTGATACTTTGCTGCATAAATTTTTCGGCACTTAACCCTTCGGTTTCTTCCTGTTCCATCAGAATAATGCCAATCACCACATCAAGCAGATCAGAATCGCCAAGGAGAAGGATGGCCCACAGGAGATGCTCGGTTACCGGGTTTCGTTTTGGATCGTTAATCCAGTAGGTGGGTGGTTGACTGACTAGAGCGAGTTTTTTGCTTAGTGCGGCGCGGCATCTTCCGGCTAGTGGAGCTGGATCAGGCAAGATACCGCGTTTGAGGGTGTTGATCATTTCTGTGAACATAAATCATTGGAAAAAGAGAATGTCGAATATCGAACAAGGAATTTCGAACCGAAGAAGTAAAAGACTTCGACATTCGACATTCCTTGTTCGACATTCTGCGGTTCTCTTTTTATTCGCTCTTATTTTTTATTCTTTTCATCATTATAGGTAAAAGTAAGCGCATCCTTACGAATCCCCACCTTCACCTTACCACCAGTAACCAGTTCACCAAACAAAATTTCATCGGTTAACACATCACCAATTTCCTTTAAAATCAAACGCCGGAGAGGTCGTGCACCATATGCTGGATCATAGCCTTTCTTGGCAAGCCATGACCTGGCGCCTGGAGTAAGTGTTATGGTGACCTTTCTTTCAGCAAGCTGCAGATCAAGCTCATGTACCAGTTTATTTACAACCTTCTCCACCGATTTCAGTTCCAGAGGTGCAAAGGAGATGCTGGCATCCAGTCGATTGCGAAATTCTGGAGAAAAGAGGTTCTTCAGCGCCTTCTGTTCCCGCCCTTTGGTTTCTGCCACAAAGCCAATGGGGGCCGAGGACATTTCCCGGGCACCTGCGTTGGTGGTCATAACAATGATAACATTCCTAAAATCTGCCTTGCGGCCCGAATTATCGGTGAGCGTTGAATGATCCATCACCTGCAGGAGTATGGAGAAAATATCCTGGTGCGCCTTCTCAATCTCATCAAACAACAAAACAGAATAGGGATGCTTTCGAATAGCCTCGGTAAGCAGACCGCCCTGATCAAAGCCAACATAACCCGGAGGTGCTCCAATTAGCCTGGCCACTGCATGTTTTTCCATATATTCGCTCATATCAAAGCGTTCAAAATGGACAGACAACTGCGTCGCAAGCTGACGGGCGACCTCTGTTTTTCCTACCCCGGTGGGTCCTGCAAAAAGAAAAC
>JAOZLI010000036.1 GCA_029934915.1 Desulfocapsa sp.
TATGTTTGAAAGCCTCAGTAACTTTGATGAACCTGGTGAATTTCAGGCATAGAACCCCAAAAAAGAGAACCGTAGAATATCGAACAGGGAATTTCGAACCGCAGAAGTAAAAAACTTCGTCATTCGACATTTCTTGTTCGACATTCGATATTTTCTTTTATTTCGCTTACTATTAGCTGACACCAAATAATTACCTAATCTTTACCTTATTATTATAGAAAGAGACTCCCCCATGGCAGCAGAAGAGACACAGAATTCAAAGTATGATTTTAAGCTTATCGAAGAAAAGTGGCAGAACCACTGGCTGGAACATTCTACCTACAAGGCAAGCACGGACAGCACCAAGGAAAAATATTACGTTCTTGAGATGTTTCCCTACCCTTCCGGCCGCATTCACATGGGACATGTACGCAACTATTCCATCGGAGATGTGGTTGCCCGCTACAAACGCTACCGTGGATATAACGTTCTGCACCCAATGGGATGGGATTCCTTTGGCCTGCCCGCCGAGAATGCTGCAATAAAAAACAACACCCATCCTGCCAGCTGGACCTATGACAATATCGATTATATGCGGGATCAGCTGCGCAAACTCGGCCTCTCCTACGACTGGCAGCGTGAAATTGCCACCTGCAATCCCAAATATTATAAATGGGAGCAACAGATCTTCCTTGAGATGTATGAAAAGGGAATCGTTTATCAAAAAACCACATCCGTAAACTGGTGTGAATCCTGCGGAACCGTTCTTGCCAATGAGCAGGTTATTGAAGGTGCCTGCTGGCGTTGTGACGAACTGGTACAAAATCGTGAGATGAATGGCTGGTTTTTTCGCATCACCGATTATGCAGAACAGCTCCTTGACGACCTTGACAAACTCAGCGGCTGGCCCGACAAGGTACTTACCATGCAGCGAAACTGGATCGGCAAGTCAACAGGTTTGCAATGCGATTTTGACATTGAAGGGAGTGATGAAAAACTTTCTATCTTCACTACCCGACCCGACACCATCTTTGGGGTCACCTTTATGTCCATTGCTGCCGAACATCCACTTCTCGACACCCTCCTGCAGGACAATCCACAGGCAGATGAAGTACGTGCTTTTGCAAAGCGAATTGTTAGCGAAAAACAGCAGCAAAGCAATGAAGAACAAGCAGAAAAAGAAGGCATTTTTACCGGAAGATACTGCATCAACCCTTTTAATGGTGACAAAGTTCCTGTTTTTGTAGCCAACTTTGTTCTCATGGGATACGGCACAGGTGCTGTTATGGCTGTTCCCGCCCATGACCAGCGTGATTTTGAATTTGCCAAAAAATATGCTCTTCCTATCACGCCTGTAGTTCAGCCCGAGGGTGACACTCTTGATGCGGCAACCATGGAAGAAGCTTCGGTTCCCCCTGGTACTCTTGTAGGATCAGGATCTTTCACCGGTATGAATTCTGAAGACGCCAAACAAGCGATTATTGCCTTTGCAAAGGAAAAAACAATTGGTGACAGCAAGATTACCTATCGTCTTCGTGACTGGGGAATATCCAGACAACGATACTGGGGTGCGCCTATCCCTATGGTGTTGTGTGAGAAATGTGGAGTCCAACCCGTTCCGATAAGTGAACTGCCAGTCACCCTTCCCGAAGATCGTGATAATGACCAGAGCAGTTGCGCCCCTCTGCATCAGCGAAATTCATTTTTTGAAACGGTCTGCCCAAAATGCGGAGGAGCCGCAAAAAGAGAGACCGATACCATGGATACCTTTGTGGAATCATCATGGTATTTCGCCAGATATGCAAGCCCTCGTTTTACTGAGTCTCCATTAGACAAAAAGGAGGCCTCTTACTGGCTCCCCGTTGACCAGTATATTGGTGGTGTTGAACATGCGATTCTCCACCTTCTCTATTCCCGTTTTTTTACGAAAGTACTCCGTGATCTGGGTTACCTCGACATTGACGAACCATTCACCAATTTGCTCACTCAGGGCATGGTTATCAAAGATGGTGCCAAGATGTCAAAATCCAAAGGAAATGTGGTGGATCCAAGTGATCTAATTAGTGAATATGGCGCTGACACCACCAGACTGTTTAGCCTGTTTGCAGCCCCCCCTGAGAAAGATCTCGAATGGAATGCCAAAGGTGTTGAGGGCTGTTTCAGATTCTTAAATAGAATTCACCGCTTTGTTGCCACACATAAAGAAGCTATTACTGAGGGTGGCACAGTTCAGGCTTCCGGGCTTAATTCGGCCGAACGTGATTTGCACCGTAAAACCCATCAAACCATTAAGCGAGTCACTGGCAATATCGAACAGAATTTTCATTTTAATACTGCTATCAGTGGTGTGATGGAGCTTTTCAACACTCTTTTCTCTCTCACTGGCAACAAACAAAAAGAAGCCCTTGGCTCTGCTGTTATTCGTGAAGCCGTTGACACCATGCTTATTCTGTTAAGCCCTATGACTCCTCACTTTTGTTCCGAATTATGGACGAGCGTTCACGAGAACAGTTCCATTGACGATCAGACATGGCCTGCATGGGATGAGGAAGCTGCCAAGGAAGATGAACTGACCATTGTTATCCAAGTTCAGGGTAAAGTTCGTTCACGACTTCAGGTTCCTGCCGATATTGACGACGCCACTCTTGAAGAGATGGCATTGAGTGATGCTGGTGCGCTGAAATTTATTGATGGCAAAACCATCAAAAAAGTTATTGTCGTAAAAAAGAAACTTGTTAATATTGTAATCTAAGGATTGACTCAACCCCTAACAACCATCTCTGCGGAGCAAACAGTTGAAAATGAGAAAATATATACTCCCACTCGTACTCTTAACCGGGCTGTTAGTTACGGCTTGCGGCTACCACAACCCCTACGTTTACTCTGGACCTGACAAAAATCTATATGTTGCCAACTGGCGTAATCGCACCAATGATCTCCTGCTCGATGCCAAAATCTACCAGTCACTTGTTCGCTGGTATCAGAAATCAGGTTCGATCAAGGTAGTCAAAGAGAAAGACGGCGCACACCTTATTCTGGCTGGTGAGATTGTATCCATTGACCTGCCAAGTCTCTCCTACGGCTCCGGCAACGACGCAACAGAAGTGAGGATATTACTCACAGTTCGTTATATCTTAAAAGATATTGAAAGTGGTGAGGTCTTGCTGGAAATCCCCAATGAAGTATGGAGTGAAGAGTATAAGGTTGGTACTAGTTCTTCTGAGAATTCAGATAACGAGATAGAAGCTCTTAAAACTATCATAGACGATCTATCTGAAAAAATTTACATCAAAACGCTTGGGATATTATCTAAGCAAAACGCCTAGATAATTTTAAAACAATCAAAAAAGGGGATGCTCTATGAAGAGCATCCCCTTTTTTGTTGAACGTTTTGAATGAACCCTACGCTATCATAGCTTTGACTTTATCTGCAATAGATTGTCCATCAAGTCCCTGACTTGCATACAAATCAGCAGGTTTTCCTGAACCACCATACTGTGAAACGCCAGAGCGCTTAAAGCGTATGCTTTTACCAGCTTCAGCAAGAATGGTACCGACTATACTACCAAGCCCAGTCTCAACATGATGATCTTCCACGGTCAGAACAACACCGCTCTCGGCCGCCTGCAACACTGCAGCCTTATCAACAGGCAGCAAAGATGCCATATTCAGAACCGACACAGAATGTCCTGCGTCCTTTAAGATCTGCCAGGCTTCCATTGCCATGGGAGTGACAGCGCCATAGCAAATAATAGCAGCATCATCGCCCTTGCGTAACCAATCCCCTTTTCCAGCCTCAAAGGTGTAATCCTTGTCAAAAAATGGAGTTCCATCCTCTTTACAGATCATAGACATCTTGGATCGTCCCATACCAACAAATACATTTCCTGGATGAGTTGCAACATAACGGATAATACGATCCGTCTGATTTGGATCAGCAGGCATAAAAACAGAAGATCTGAAATAATTGCGAAACAAACCAAGATAATCGATGCACTGATGGGTTGGCCCGTCTTCACCGACATCGAGTCCAACATGAGTGGCCACAACCTTCACACTGGCATGGTTAAAATCATTCAGACGATTTTGGTTATACACTTCGGAAACTGCAAATACTCCAAAGGTAGAGAAAAAAGTCACAAGACCAAGGCTTGCAAGCCCACCCGCCATCGTAGCAGCGTGATGTTCCTGGATACCTGCCTCAATAAAGGCAGACGGCGAGTGCTTATGAAAGCCTCCCATTTTTACGGATCCTTCCAGATCACAGGAAATACCGGCAATCATCATTTCAGACCCACTGTTATTTGCTTCAGCCAGACTGAGCAGCGCATTACCATAGGCAGAACGGCAATCAAGAGTTGTTCCGGCCTCATACTCAATAACTTCACCACCCTTTATATCCATATCCGGATCGATATGTTTTTGAATGGTACTGGTTCCAACCGGATTTTGACGAAGGCCATCCCACTTTTCAAATTCATCCTCAACGCCTAGTTCCTGCATTGCTTTTGCAATTCCAGCACGGTCGAGGGTTGAACCGTGGTACTTAGCAAGACCTTCCATAAAAGAAATTCCTTTCCCCATGGTAGTACGAGAGACAATCACTGTAGGTACGCCATCCTCTTTCTGATATGCAGCTGAAAAAGTTTTAAAATAGGCATTCTGATCATGTCCATTCTCAAGATACTGAACATCCCAGTTATTAGTGGAATAGAGTGAACGAATAGATTGAGCCATCACCTCTTCCGTGGTTCCACAAATCTGCAGATGATTTCTATCAACCACGACAATTAAGTTATCAAGCTTATATTTGGTCGCATACCGAATGGCTTCAATGATCTGCCCTTTCTGATGCTCCCCATCTCCCATAAAACAAATAACCTGATTGGGTTTGTTTTTAATTTTAAAACCGTGAGCTAAACCAACGGCGGTGGAGAGTCCCTGCCCAAGATTTCCGGTATCCCATTCAACACCTGGTACTATTCTTTCAACGTGTCCAGGAAACCCGGATCCTGTTCGACGAAAACCGGTGAGAAAGTCTTCTTCGGTAAAATAGCCATATTCAGCAAGTGTAGAATAGACACCGGGCGAGACGTGACCAATACTCATAATAACACGATCACGCTCTTCCATCTTGGGGTTATTTGCGTCATGACGCATACACCCGTAAGTAACCAAAAGATTATCAAGGGTGGAGAGGGATCCACCTGGATGCCCGGAACCCGCAAGAGAAGTGGAAAGAAGAATATTTTTAGCACAGCGGGTACGCATATCCTGCAGAGTGCGTAACTCCTCACTGGACAATTCATCGGATTGCATAGTAAGTTGCAAGGTCATTGAAAGATCTCCATGTAGTATATATTTAGTAACTGAAAATTATAACTATTCAGTGACACAGGTTACCTGTCACTATTTAGAACACAACCTCACGATTCTAACTCGTTTCCCAAAAAAAAACAGCCATAAAAATAATGTTAAAAATAGCAGGTATTTCTTTTACGTCCCCTTTTATTCTGGCTCCACTGGCAGGCTACACAGACCTGCCATTCAGACTACTCTGCCGTGAGTACGGAGCAGGTCTTACTGTTTCGGAAATGATCAGTTGCCATGGCTTGGTCTATGCACAGAAAAAGACACACAAGATGCTTGCCTCAACTCTTGCCGACAAGCCGGTTTCTTTCCAACTTTTTGGTGCTGATCCAGAGATAATGGCTGAAGCAACCAGCTTATTGAATGAATTTGAACCAACACTCATTGATATCAACATGGGATGTCCTGTTCGAAAAGTAACGAAGAGAGGGGCGGGATCAGCCCTGATGAAAGATATCCACCTTGCCGAAAAAATCCTCAGGGCTGTATGCTCCAAGGCGAAGGTTCCCGTTACTGTCAAAACCAGGGCTGGAATCGACAGCAACACTACCACAGCTCTTGAATTCACCAGAATGTGTCAGGATTCAGGAGCTTCTGCAATCACCATCCATGGACGTACCTGGGCACAGGGATTTTCTGGGACAGCAGATTGGGATATTATTCAAAAAGCAAAAGAAATTGCCAGAATACCTGTTATTGGCAACGGCGATATTGTCACATACGACATGGGTATCGCGAGAATGGAAGAAACTGGATGCGATGGGGTTATGGTTGGGCGCGGCGCCCTCGGAAATCCATGGGTCTTTGACAAAGCAGGAAGGCCTGAAACTTTCAACGACATTATTCCTGCCGTGAAACGCCATTTAATACTGATGGAAAAACATCTTGATACCAAAAGACAACTTGCCTACATACGAAACCATACAGGACGATATTTCACAGAATTTGCGGGAAGCTCACACATACGACAGAACATCCATGCAGCTGAATCGTTTCTGGAATTACGGAAATATATCGACGCCCTATAGCACATAAAACAACACAACCACAAAGAACATGATGAACAGCATCAAATTCTTTATGGTTATGTAAACTTCTTTAAAATCTCAGTATACTAACGATGCGGTCATCGCTTGAACAACTCAGCTTATACTAAATATTATCAATGCCGTGATTCTTAACTACAACAGCAGCAACCTCGTGCACCATTGATTCCTGCTCATCATTCCAGCCACAAGGATCGTAGTCACTCCATTCAATTTCAGCAACTACAACTTCCTGAGCATCTGCTTCCTGTTCAACATTCAAGCCGCAAGGATCGTAATCGCTCCATTCAACTTCTGCAACTTCCTGAGCCATTACTTCCTGCTCATCATTCCAACCACAAGGATCGTAATCACTCCACTCAACTTCGGCAACTTCCTGGGCCATGGCTTCCTGCTCATCATTCCAGCCACAGGGATCATAATCAGTCCATTCGACTTCTGCAATTTCGGGCACAGCCACTTCCTGTTCAGCACTCCAGCCACAAGGATCATAGTCACTCCATTCATCATCTGCAGCAAGCACTTGAGAACCTGTAGATAATATAGCAACTCCCATCATCATCCCCAACCCAAGAATTAAACCTTTTGCTTTCATGACCATCCCCCGTTTTGTATTTATTATCTGCGGCATAACCGCATCTTTTCTTTGCTTCATTTTTAATTTATAATTAACAACTACCACATTAGAAGATGGCGTGCAAGGTTTTTTGCACCCATTAAGCAACTTTACTTGCACCTGTATAGCAAATTTCATTGCACCTGGTTATCGCGTTGTTATTTATAGTTTTAAATTTCAACAACCTACGTTTACCTAAAACCATAATAACATAAAAAAGTTATCAGCAAAATTTTTCGCCACGTCCAGTTGATTTTTTTCAAAAAAAGAGTTATCCCTCCCCACTGGCACCGAAACACCACACCGTAGGACAAAACAAAAGCTATTCTCAAGTACTTGTTTTTTAAGAATTACACAGAAGCCTACTGTTGACATCAAGCATCGTTTTGACTATGTTGAAAAATTTTGCAGAAGTTATTGCCACATTCTGCGATTCTTCACGGATCCGGCTGAACAAAACACAATCAATATCAGGTACAAAAATTCATGTCGCCAGCTGACACATCCCAGGATATCTCCAGAGTGTATCGTTTTCTTGCGCAATGTATGGAATACCCCGACAGCGAATGGATGCACGATGATTTTTTCAACGTTTTTTATAATTTCATTGGAACCCTTGGCGCGACAGACGAGGGAGTCGAGATCAAAAGAGCCATTGACGGAGCTAAAGACGCTCTGGAAGATCTCCAAGTAGAATACACTCGACTTTTCATTAACGGTGTTCCACACGTTATTGCCCCACCCTTTGGGTCTGTATACATAGATCAATCTCTTCAGGGTACATTTGCCGGAAATACTCTGGCTTTTTACCGGGAAAAGGGATTTGACATGGAAAAGCATGCCGACTTGCCCGACCATTTGGTCCATGAACTAGAATTTCTCGCGTTACTGGCAGAAGAGCAGGATCACGCGGGAGAAGAAGAATTTTTACAAAAATTATTTCGTCCCTGGTTTCGGAAATTCCATATCAGGGTAATTGATGGAGCTCACCATCCGTTTTATCGGGTGGTTGTACAATTAATAGATCTTTTTACTAAGGAGGAGAAAGATGGCTTTCAACCTAACGAGGCGTAAATTCCTTCAGACAGCATCCCTGGCAGCAGCCTCGGTACCGTTGTCTAAGGTTGTTTCTGCAAACAGTGGTGTCTCAAAATCTGCCCTTGATGCCAAGGGTACATTTGGCGACAAAACCGTTGTAGGTGGTATATGCGAGATGTGTTTCTGGCGTTGTCAACTGGTCGGTAAAGTACGTGACGGTCGCCTGATGAAGCTTGAAGGAAACCCAAAATCCATCGATAATGGCACCGCAATCTGTGCCCGTGGAAATGCAGGTGTAAAACTGCTCTACGACGTGGATCGCCTGAAGTACCCCATGAAAAATGTAGGAGAGCGCGGCGCCCCGAAATGGAAGCGTATTTCCTGGAAAGAAGCTCTTGACGAATGCGGGACTAAGCTCAAAGCCACACAGGATGAGTATGGCCCTCATGGTATTTGCGTCTTCCCTCATGGTGCATCTGCTAAATACCCCATGCATTATTTTGAAAGAGCTGTTGGAACACATAATGTTTCCGAGGCATCCTTCTTCCAGTGTCGTGGTATCCGCGACACTGCCTATGTCGCCACCATTGGAAAAGCTCCCGGTGAAAAAGTTGACATGCCAAACACAAAGGTACTCTTCTTTATTGGAGATCATCTGGGCGAGAACGTGCATGTCTCTCACATTAAGCAATATGTGCAGGGATTACAGAATGGAGCAAAGTTAATTGTTGCCGATCCTCGTTTCTCAGCCGCAGCTGCTAAAGCTCATATCTGGGTACAGATCAAACCTGGTACAGATACTGCGTACATGCTCGCCATCATGAACTACCTTGTTCAAAACAAGAAATATGATGCAGACTTTGTAGAAGAGTACACCAGTGGTTTTGAAGAATTCAGCGCCGCAATTAAAGAGTGGACCCTTGAAAAAGCTGCCAAGGAATGTGACATTCCTGCGAGTCAAATCAAAGAAGTTGCAGATATGCTTGCTGACAATGCACCAAATGTTGCAATCCACCCTGGTCGTCACGTTTCCTGGTATGGAAATGACTTCCAGCGTGAACGTGCACTTGCCTGCCTGACAGGACTACTTGGCGCTTACTACGTTAAAGGCGGCTGGGTTCCAGCCAAAGGCCCAAAAGTAAAAGGTGTTTCCTGGGCCAAGCATGATCATGGCCATGAGTTTGATCTCAACTACGATCACGAAGAAGATGAGAAGGTTTACACCAACAACCCTCCTGGTACCCCAACTGATCTTATCCGTGACTGTGCTATTTCCGGAAAGCCCTACCCTATCAAGAGTTGTGTTGTCTGGGGACAAAATCCCATGCAGACCATCCCTAATCAGGAAAAGATGAAAGACCTTTTCAGGGCCATGGATTTTGTTATGTGTGTTGATGTTATGCCCACAGATGTTACCGCATGGGCTGATATCCTCCTTCCTGAGAAGAGCTATCTTGAGCGTCACGATTACATCAAGAAAGGTACTCAATGGGATCTGTCCAAGGAACATCAGCAGTATATTTCTGCACGCATGCCCCTTGTTGAGCCCATGTTTGAGCGTCAGGACCAGGTCTACATCACCAACGAACTCGCTAAACGCATGGGACATGGAGATAAGATCCCAGTACAAACCATCGAAGAGATGGTTGACAAGAGTCTTGCTTCGGCCGATCTCTCCCTTGCTAAATTAAAAGCCGAAGATGGAATTCATATCCAGCCCGGCAAAGATCCCTATGGCGTCCCTGAAGATTTTGATGTTCTGCTTTTCAATGAAGATCTGGACGATAACGGGCATCCTGGAGCTCCGACCTACATACCTGTAGAAGAAAACCCTGCCGGTTTTGCCAGACTGCTTTATGGCCGCGCACCTGTTCACACCTTTAACAGAAGCCAGAACAACATATGGCTCAAAAACGCCATGCCTGACAACCCTGTCTGGATCAATAATGAAGTTGCAGCGAAAATTGGGATTGTTGATGGCGACACCGTTGGTTTTGTAAACAGTGAAGGTGTTGAATCTACGACAACAACCACTGTGAAAGTAACCGCTGGCATCAGAAAAGACTGCGTCTACATGTACCACGGGTATGGAAGTGCTAACCCGCTGATGACCATAGGTGTTGGACAGGGTGTTGACGATACCAGCCTTATCACCAAGCTTGCCATCGATCCTGAGACTGGCTGTCACGGTATGAGAAACAACTTTGTTAAACTGATAAAAAATGGAAAGGTTCTGGATCTCTCAGCCTAACAACTTTTCAGGAGGATATATTCAATGCAATATGGAATGATTATAGATCTGGAACGCTGTGTGGGCTGTCATGCCTGCACCATTGCCTGTCGGGCAGAGTGGGAAGTTCCGGTTCCTTACCAACGTAACTGGGTTAAACGTTTAGGTCCCACCATGACCGATGACGGAATGGCCGCAACGTATTACCCCGGGCTTTGCAATCACTGCGACAAACCACCCTGCGTGGATGAGTGTCCGGCTGATAAAGTGGAGAGGACATTTAAAGATGCCAAATCCGGCAAGACAACCACCATGACAGTGTCTGCAACCTGGAAGGATCCATTTAATGGCTCTGTTCAAGTTGACAAGGATCGCTGTCTTGGTTGCGGTGCCTGTGCCAGTGCCTGTCCGTATGGCGCTCGTTACGTGAATCCAGCCATGGCGGATGATGACAGTTATGGCAAAGTGGACAAATGTACCTTCTGTATGCCTCGTGTTGAGCAGGGTCTTGCTCCCGCCTGTGTACAGACTTGTATTGCGGACGCTCGTATCTTTGGCGATCTGGACGATGCAAATTCTGAAGTTTCCAAATATGTTGCCAAGGGTGCTAAAGGCCTTGAGGTTAGCGGTGGTCATATCGGACCAAACGCCAGATACTACGGGAACAAGAAAGATATGAGTCTGCTCTTTAAGGAATCCACACCAAAACTTGCCGATATGGGCAGCGTTAAACGCCGCGCCATGCTGGCATCCATGGTAAAACCTGCCATGAAGAAAGCTAAAGACCTTGGCGTGCTGGGACTTGCCGGGGCTGTGCTTATAAAAGGAATCTCTGAAAATAACGATAAGAGTTAATTCGTTTTCGTTCAGAAACGTACCACCAAAGAGGCTCATCGTTGCATAACGATGAGCCTTTTTTAATGGTTAGGACTTTTTCAAAAATTAATCATTGACATTTTTTCAATTTCATTAATAATATGATGCAATAACAACATCTTTCAGCATGTGCCCTCAACAGGAAACAGCCTCAACGTATCAATTTCGGCACATAATCCGCCAGCAATGGAATTGCATTAACCACTGGTAAATAAAAGGAAATAGACAAAATGGCGGGAAAACTTTTCACCATAGTACGTACTCTGAGCTTAACCTGCTTGATTTCTTTGCATTTACTATCCTTGGCTAATGCCGCAGACACTTTCCCTTGGGACATGTTTTACCCTGCACTGAACAACAGACCATCCTGCGACAACGAGCATCTTGCCATATGTAATTCTGCTGCCGCTTGCGCTGATGCCGGTGGGGAATGGGGAGGTAATCAGTGTCAGCGTCCCTCTGCTGCACCTGGCTGTGACAGTATCCATCTGGTTCTATGTAATTCTTCTGATACGTGTACAGATAATGGTGGCACATGGGTGGACAATGCATGTCAATCGTCCTACGATGCGCCCGTTTGCGACAGTGCACATCCAGCTCTATGCAATTCCTATGTAACCTGCAGCGACGCTGGTGGGGATTGGGAAGACAATGAGTGCAGATTCGCCAATGCTACACCAGTTTGCGACAGCAACCATCCTGCCCTGTGCAGCACCTCAGGGACTTGTACTGACGCCGGTGGAATTTGGGAGAACAATCAATGCCGTTTTTCAAACGTCTCACCGGTTTGTGACCTTAGACATCTCTTGCTATGCACAACCTCTGCAACCTGTACAGGTGCTGGTGGCTATTGGGTTGAAAATCTTTGCCGCCTACGAACAGGCCCTTGATTGCCATGTGCAATGATGCAGACAATAAAGACTTTTTTATGACGCCATCACCAATCAGGAGTAAATAAAAACAAATCGATCCTTATCGATGGATATTCGCAGCCGTCCTTCATGATTTTCGCCGTAGACTTCCCACGCCGGAGTCCCCTTTATCTCGCACTTTAAACAGCAGGGGGAATGTTTACCCTTGTCACGATCACACCAGGATATTAAAAGAGTAAATTCATTCTCTTTTTCTGCTATCTTAACAGCAACTTCTCTGGCCTGATCAAAAGTCAGCGCCTCATCTGATATCTCAATTCTTTCCATCTTTCTTGTCAGCCTCCTGCTTTAACCGCCAGTTCAACGCCTGTCTTGTAATCCCCAATATCTGTGCCGCAATGGCCTGATTATTTTGAGAACGATTTAATGCCTCATGCACCAGCAAACGACCGGACTCTTTCAGCGTTGGTAATTTTTCCAAAATACTGAATACTGTTTCCCCCGTAGCCTCGCGAACCACATCCTCACTTTTACCGCATCGCGTTTCTATATATTCCTTGAAAACATCCATACTCAAGGTTCTGCTCTGATGCTTGGAGACGGCATCAAACACCATGGACTGGAGTTCTCGCACATTACCCGGAAAATTATAAGTACCCAGTAGAATAGCTAACTCACTAGGATAGGCAGGCTTCAGTTTGCCAAGCCTTTCCGCAGCCTCCTCCAAAAAATGATCAAGAAGAAGCGGCAGGTCATCAAGCCGGTCGTGTAATGGTGGAATGTGGATATGATGTGTACGGAGATGAAAGAAAAGATCCTGACGGAACTCACCAGAGCCTTGAAGGGATTCCAGATCTCTGTGGGTAGCAAAAATCATTCGCGCATTCGTGCTCCTGGCAATATCAGAACCGAGAGCATAATACTCTCTCTCCTGAATCAATCTCAGCAGCTTTACCTGAGATGCTGGTGTCAAATCCCCTATCTCATCAAGGAAGAGACTCCCATCGTCAGCCCCTCTAATCTCACCTTTCCTACTATGTTCCGCACCTGTAAAAGCCCCCTTACTATGCCCAAACAATGTATCGGCAAAGGTATCGCCATCCAGCCCGGTGACATTGACACTGACAAAGGCACCACTCCTGCCGGAAAGGTGATGAACAGCTCTTGCAAAAAGTTCCTTCCCAACACCTGTTGCACCAGTAATCAGCACAGGTTCGCTGGTTGTGGCGATGGCCTCAATATATTGAAAAACTGTACGCATGTTTTTATTATGCGTAATAATATGAGAAAAAGCCTCGGGATGGTTTAATTGATCCTTAAAAAAATGTTCTTTCAGCGCACTGTTCTCACGACGCAAAACACCCAGATCAACGGCACGACGAACTCCGGTCACCAATCGTTCTTCCTCTGTAACCTTAGTGAAAAAGTCATACGCTCCCAATTTCATACATGACACAGCTGTATCAACCACATCAAGACCAGTAATAATAATGACCGGAATTTCAGGGTAATCAGCTACGACCAGGGGAAGAAGTTCGTTTCCTGCGAGATGCGGCATAGTCAAATCAAGCACCAAAACACTCACGTCTTGATCGCGCAAAAGTCCCATAACTTTTCTAGAATCGTTACAGGTCATAACATTATTGATTCCCGCAGCATGCAGAGTCAGCCGAAAAGTATTCAACCATGCATTTTCATCATCTACCAGCAAAACTGGTAGATTTGGATAGAGTATTTTAGCCATTTTTTTACGCTATTTTGTTTATTTATTAAGTGTTGGTTTCTGTCTTTCGTGCTCGTGCAGATGTACGTTTTTTTAACACCTTACCCTTAGGGCTCGTTCAAACCCTTAGTTACCTATACCTTTTCATGATAAGCAGGAAAAACAATAACAACTTCTGTTCCTTTTCC
>JAOZLI010000540.1 GCA_029934915.1 Desulfocapsa sp.
CTGGAACCTGTTGGTGACGATGGGAGGCTGGTATCTACCGGGTCAACCGCACCAAGGCATCCCATTTTGAATTGTTCGAGTTGCTAAGCCATGACCCAAAAAATACTTTAGAATGAATTGCGGGAGCAACACAGGATGCTTCCCGAATCAGGTTTATCTGTATGTTGGCCTGTGCAATATCGGTCAGCGAAGCATCAAATGAATATTGTTTTTTTTGTGCCAGCCATTGAAGAACATTTGATAGGTGCCACAACACAACCTTCCCTTCATGAACCGGCAAGGGAAAAGAGTTTTTGTTCTGCAAAATAAGTTTCCTTACATATTGCCGGGAGATCTTTAAAACCCCAGCGATATCGGAAACACCAACCAAATCAGGAGTGGCTTCAACCAACTGTATCCCAGGAATGGCTGCTTCAACGTTTTTTATGGCGCTTACTACTGTGGCTAGACCTGTCTTACCTTTTCTGTTAAACAGAAGCGCAAGACGCCCACTTGTGCCAAGGCCAATTAAGGCATCGTCACAGCCTTCCTCTTCCAGTCTTTTAATAAGAACGTCTTCGGCTGTATTGGTGTCTGGCAAGCTAAATTTTAGGGTGAATTCAAATTCTTTCATCTATTCATCCTCCATGTTCTCCAGTGACGTACAATTATCTACAATTCTTCTGATCTGCCTGGCGTGATTCACAGGATTCCTCGGAGTACTCCAAATACTTGAGATACAGAATTCACCGCATCGACACTCCTTGTCATTGTTTGGGCAGTACATTTTTCCCCAGGCGTGACCACCGGCGACCTTGATAGTCCACCCATGCTTTTCAGCATATTTCAAGGCTGCTTCAATTTCTTTTTTTGGGTGTTTTTTCCGATTCATTTATAAGTATAGTATAACCTGAACACCAGGTTGTCAATCGACAACCTGGTGTTCAGGTGCGCTTATTTCTACGTTAATATCTATAAAACAACGAATTCAGGACAGCAACGTGCAGTTTTGTGATTCACCTAAGGTCTGCGAAAAGTTCAGTGGTTGTAACGGCTTCTGCCCTTAGTTGGCCGCTGAAGCAGGAGAGATAAAGAGAATTCCAATCGGTTAAGTCACTAATCAAGAACGTCCCCTTCTGTTCTCCTTAACAAGATGTAATTATGAGTCAATTCAGGAAGAAGGTTAATCATCGTTATTCCTGCAGCGAAAATAGGGACAGACCTCGTTTTCGGTGTGAATGGCCAGTGGTAAGCTCTGCAATTTCACA
>JAOZLI010000541.1 GCA_029934915.1 Desulfocapsa sp.
TTCTTTAAAGCTCCCTCTATAATAAAATAAATTTAGCACCCCAAAAGAGTCCCATACCAACAAGAACCGTCCCTCCCAGGCTTTTTGTCTTGATGGCAAAAAGAAGGGTGGGGATGGCTACCAGAAATTCAGGTTTTCCCAGTTCCAGAGCTCGTTCACTTTGGTCGGTAAAAAGAATGGGTGCCAGCAGCGCACAGAGAATTGCCACCGGAATCAGGCTGAGCCAATCGGTAAACCATTGTGGCAGCTTCCGTCTTGCCAGAAAAAACAGAGGCATCCAGCGGGGTATATAGGTGACAAGACCCATTCCGCCAAAAAGAAAAAGATAGTCTAAAAAACTCATTTTCGTTTTTCCCTGTACTGTTTGAAAAAATAGCCAAGTGTTGCCGCAGAAATGGAGGCCGCAATGATGTAACTGTCTCCGGGAATCAAAAGATACCATCCCACCCCAATCAGAGTGGCCGCAATGCCTGTGAAAATATATACAAGATCATGCAGCTGGAAGAGCAACAGCGCCAGGAACATGGCAGTGAGTGCATAGTCGGTACCAAAGGCACCTGTTGGAATAAATTGACCAAGTAACGCGCCAGCTACGGTGGAAAGCACCCAGGCCATATTCGCCGATTGATTCACGGTTACTGCCCGCAGAGGACCCCAATTTCCCTTTCTGAAGTGGGTCATGTTCACCGCGAAGCTCTCGTCTGTAATCCCGTAGGCAAACATGCTCAAAAAACGACGGCTCAATCCATTTAAATGCACAGAGACTGCGGAACTCATGAGGAAATGACGCAGGTTAACCACAAAAGTGGTGAAGATGATTGACCAGGTGGAAGCACCGGCAGCAAGCATGGCCACGCAGATAAACTGGGCAGAACCGGCAAAAACCAGAATTGACATCATGGCCACGGCCCAGACAGGGATAGCGGCCTGACTGGCCAGCACACCAAGGGCAAGCCCAATGGGGATATAACCAAAACAGATGGGCCAGGAGGCGACGGCGCCATCGCGAAGCCATGAGCTTGATCTTTGTTTACTTCGTTCTATGTCGGGAATTTGTTGTTCGTTCATCTTATTAGTACCTTAGGCATTGTTTTTTGCGTTTTTTTGCAGGAAATAATTTCGTGAAGGTACTTATCCAAGGATTTTAAAAGTTCCGATCTATTCGGGTTAGGTCTTGCAAAAAGAGTAGGAGACTTGCTATAGTAAGGGTTTTCTTAAAAAGAAAATCAATTTTTGTCATCTAA
>JAOZLI010000225.1 GCA_029934915.1 Desulfocapsa sp.
TCCTCTTACTGCCCCTCATGAGCGAATGACCTTGACCCTTCCTGAAATTCTCAGATCAAAGGAAATTTTTCTGCATATCACAGGGCAGGACAAAAAAGATGTTCTGGAACAGGCTTTGGGAGC
This sequence comes from Desulfocapsa sp., assembly GCA_029934915.1. Classification (GTDB taxonomy): domain Bacteria; phylum Desulfobacterota; class Desulfobulbia; order Desulfobulbales; family Desulfocapsaceae; genus Desulfocapsa. The sequence goes on from JAOZLI010000225.1 coordinate 124, forward strand.
TGGTGCTATGGAAGAAATGCCGATCCGCTATATCTTGCAGCAGTCACAAAAGGAAAATTTTCATATTTATTGGGCAGAATAATGAGGTTAGACACCGTAAATGTATATTAAAATCGTGCTGGATTTTGGACACATTGTTTCGTTTCGTATTGTTAAAAGTTTTCAGTTCGCAGTGTTCAGTAACTGAAAACTGAAAACTCAGACCGTCAAGATGTCTAGATTTTCAGCATTTACCCTGTAACACGACAATAAACACAACAGTCCAGAGTAATATTTACGAGGTCTGCAGAAACAATAAAAAAAGGAAGTGTAATAATGAAAGGTGATAAAAAAGCATGTGATTTTGCTATTTTTGGAGTGCTTGGTGATCTCTCCCGGCGCAAATTGATCCCATCGCTGTACCAGTTGGAGAAGGTTGGATTATTAGATGATGAAACCCGTATTATCGGAGTCGCCCGTCATGAACTCAGCCAGGAAGATTTTGTTGGCAAAATGCGTGAAAGCCTGGAAACTTTTATCAAAGAAGAACTCGACAGGGAAGTAGTGGAAAGACTGCTGGCCAGACTTCATTATGTACTGATTAATCTGGATGTTCCTGAAGAGTACAAACGATTGGAAGAGGCCATAGACCAGAAGCAGCGGGTGCTGGTAAATTATTTTTCAGTGGCCCCGTTTCTCTTTGCCGATATCTGTACTGGTCTTGACCATGCCGGGATCATCACTCCCACTACCCGGGTGGTGCTGGAAAAACCCATCGGCAATGATCTTGCATCCTCGCAGGTTATCAACGATACCGTGGCGCAGTTTTTTAACGAGGATCAGGTGTACCGAATCGATCATTATCTTGGCAAGGAAACAGTGATGAACCTGCTGGCTCTGCGTTTTGCCAACTCCATCTTTACCACCAACTGGGATCATAACACTATTGATCATGTCCAGATTACTGTGGCCGAGGAGGTTGGAATTGAGGGGCGCTGGGGCTATTTTGACAAGTCCGGTCAGTTGCGGGACATGGTACAGAATCACCTGATGCAGATTCTTACCCTGGTGGCCATGGAGCCTCCGGTCAATCTGCACGGCGACAGTCTTCGCAATGAAAAACTTAAGGTGCTCAAGGCCCTGCGCCCAATCACCAAAGAAAATGTGGCGGATAAAGTTGTTCGCGGTCAATACGCGGCAGGTTTTTTGAAAGGTGCTGCAGTGCCTGGGTATCTTGAAGAAGAAGGCGGCGATCCAAATTCCAGCACAGAGACCTTTGTTGCCATTCGTGTGGATATTGATAACTGGCGCTGGGCAGGAGTACCTTTTTACCTGCGTACCGGAAAGGGCATGGCCACCAAACGTTCCGAGGTGGTTATTAACTTTAAACAGCTTCCCCATAATATTTTTGCAGATTCATACCGCAATCTACCGGCTAACAAGCTGGTCATCCGGCTGCAGCCCGATGAAGGTGTAGAGATCGAGATGCTCAATAAAGTTCCGGGAATCGGCAAAGGTGTGAAGCTGCAGCGAACCATGCTTGATTTGAGTTTCTCAGATGCCTTTAAAGGAGAGCGTATTGCAGATGCCTACGAGCGCCTGATGCTCGAAACCATGAATGGCAATCAGGCCCTCTTTATCCATCGTGATGAGGTTGAATGTTCCTGGAAATGGATAGATTCCATACAGGAGGCATGGGCTCAGTGTAATGAGCCTGTTAAAGCCTATCCCGCAGGAAGCTGGGGGCCGGTGGCCTCAGTAGCCTTACTGGCCCGTGATGGACGGGAGTGGGAAGAATAAAGGCATCCTGATACCTCAAATTAATTTTTCATACCTTCCGGGAGAAATTTTATGCTTGCCATTCTAGCTCTCTTACCAATTCTAACCGCTCTTTTGCTCATGGTTGGGTTCCGTCTTCCGTCCACCAAAGCCATGCCCACAGCCTGGCTGGTGGCAGCAGTCTGTGCCTTTATCGGTTGGGATCTTGATATTGGCTATATTGCTGCAATATCCATTCATGGTGCCATCACCGGAGTTGGAGTACTGGTGATTATTTTTGGTGCTTTGGTCATTCTTGCTACCCTCCAGCATTCCGGCGGTATGGAAACAATCCAGTACGGGATGCAGAAGATATCACCGGATGCCAGGGTACAGGCCGTTATTATTGGTTGTATGTTTGCTGCTTTTATTGAGGGTGCTGCAGGATTTGGTACCCCCGCTGCCCTGGCAGCACCTTTGCTTCTTTCTTTAGGGTTTCCACCTCTGGCTGCAGCAATCTTCTGTCTGGTCATAAACTCATTTCCTGTGTCCTTTGGTGCTGTGGGGACTCCCATTATCATGGGATTCGGAGCGTTAGAACCGTTGGTACAGGAAGCCATAAGCAGTCAGGCCGCTGGAGTGAATTTTGCTTCCATGCAGGAGTTTTTACTTATAATCGGGCAATGGTCGGTAATTCTCCATTCAGTTATGGTCTTTATTTTACCCCTGTTTATGCTTGGATTTATTACTCGGTTTTTTGGTGAAAAACGAAGCTGGAAAGATGGATTTGGGGCCTGGAAGTTTTCTCTTTTTGCATCAACCAGTTATTTTATCCCCTCCTTTATTTTCGCCTGGTTCGTAGGGCCTGAATTCCCAGCCTTGATTGGTGGTCTTGTCGGGCTTGGTGTTGTGGTAATCGGTGCCCAAAAGGGATTCTGTCTCCCTCAAGATACCTGGACATTTGGTGATTCTGCGAAGTGGGATCCGGAGTGGACAGGTACAATAACAGGTGGCTCCACAGAATTTAAGTCCCATATGTCCCAGTTTATGGCCTGGCTGCCATACATCCTTATAGGACTTATTCTGGTGGCAACCCGTATTCCTCAGCTTGGATTAAAAGCTGTACTTGCAGGCGTGGTTATTAAATTTCCCAATATTCTTGGCTATGAACATGTGAATAATGCACTCCAACCGCTCTACCTGCCGGGAACGATCCCCTTTATGCTGGTGGCAATTTTTACCATCGTTCTCCATAAGATGGATGGTAAAAAGGCAGTCATTGCCTGGAAGCAGGCCATAGGTAATTTAAAAAACCCGGCCATCGCCCTGATTTCAGCCACTGCCCTGGTTTCAATCTTTCGTCTTTCAGAACAAAACCCTGCAGGTCTGCCTTCAATGCCCATGGCTCTTGCTGATTTTGTGTCAAATGCTGCGGGCAGTACCTGGCCCATGTTTGCCGGTTTTATTGGTGGATTAGGTTCCTTTATCACAGGATCCAATACCATTTCCGACCTCTTGTTTGGTGAATTTCAATGGGGTGTAGCTACCAGTTCCGATCTGTCCATACAGATCATGGTGGCAGCACAGGCTGTTGGTGGAGGGTTTGGCAATATGGTCTGCATTAATAATGTGGTGGCGGTCTGTGCGGTGGTTGGTCTTGTTGGTAAGGAAGGTATAATCCTGAAGAAAACGGTTATTCCTTTTATTCTTTATGGTGTGGTTGTCGGCAGCATGGTTTTTCTGCTGCTCGGTCTGAACCCCGAACTTTTTTAGGAAGGAGTTATCCTGATGTCTCATAATGTCTCATTCTTTGCTACCTGTCTTGCGGATACGGTTTTTCCCGATATCGGTATCCAGTCTGTCAGGCTTTTAGAGCAACTTGGCTGTACAGTCAGCTTTAACCCCAAACAAACCTGTTGCGGCCAGCCCCTTGCGAATTCCGGTTTCCATAAGAAGGCTCAGGCAACCATGAAAAATCTGACCACAGCACTTCTTGAAGATGGCAGCAAGTATGTTGTTGCCCCTTCCGGATCCTGTGTTCTGCAAGTGAAGGAGTATCCCAAATTCTTTAAAGATGATCCCGTGTGGAAGAAAAAGGCAGAAGAACTTGCTGCTAAAATTTGGGAAATCACAGATTTTATCGTCACTGTTCTGGGCGTCACTGATGTGGGTGCAAGGCTTCCCGGCAAAGCGGTTTATCATCCTTCCTGCCATTTATCCCGTTTGCTTGGCATTAAAGAGCAGCCCCTGGCACTCCTGGGCAATATCAAAGACCTTGAACTGGTGCCCATTAAAGGCCAGGACAAATGCTGTGGCTTTGGTGGTGCCTTTGCCGTGAAATTAGGGCCGCTTTCCGGGGCCATGGTCATTGAAAAGGTTGATAACATAAAAGCTGCCGGAGTTGATTATCTCATCGGTGCCGATGGTGGTTGTCTAATGAATATGAAGGCACGCATTGATAGGGAAAAATTAAACATCAAGGTTTTGCATGTTGTAGAAGCTCTTATGGCCGGCAAAGAGGAGGGCACGAAATGAGTATTAAGACAAGTGATCTCTCATTAAATGAACGATTGAAAAAGGAACTTGCCGATAGCACCATGCGTAAGGCCATTGCCAATGGTCAGGATGCTCTGAACACAAAACGCAAC
>JAOZLI010000542.1 GCA_029934915.1 Desulfocapsa sp.
TTATTCTCACGGTAACTGACAAGAAAAGTGATGTATCAGAATCAATAACCCTTGGTTTTCAGCGTCGTGGCAAACTGAGAGTTTTTAATGGTGCTGCAATCGGTATTGTTAATGCGGAGATGAGAGGACAATCAGTCAGTCGAATTAAAGTCTGGTACAAGGACGAGCAAGGCCCTGCGTCAACCTTCTGGGTACAGGATGGCGACGCAGTAACTGTACAAAGAACTGGAGCTGAATATATTATTGGTGCCAAGCAGATGTACGCCACTGGACTTCAAGTTGCAAAAGATCCTGGAGTATGGATAGTCTATCTTGGATGTGGTATGATGATCCTCGGGCTGTTTGTCGCCTTTTTTATGTCCCACAGACGTATATGGATTCTTCTTACAAAAGAGGACGGAGCTACTACTGTCCTGCTTGCAGGAAGTGCAAATAAAGACAAGGTTGGCTTTGAAAAGAAATTTACAAATATGATAAATGTTCTTAACAAGAACTAGGAACATGATTCTTCCAACCTCACAGTTGTAAGTTCGTAAATAGATTAATCGAAAAAAGTATAGGTATCCACTATGGACAGTTCACAGCTCTTAGGCATTACAACGTTTACATACCTCTTTTCCACCATCCTTTATGCCACAATCTTTATCTTTAAGGCAAAAAAGCTTGGTACTCCGGCCACCGTCTTTACCGTTGTCGCCTTTCTTATTCAGACTGTCGGTATCATCATGCGCTGGCAGGAATCTTACGCCATTGGTTATGGACACGCCCCACTCACGAATATGTATGAATCGGTGGTCTTTTTTGCCTGGACCATTATTCTCATGTACCTGATGATCGAGTGGAAATTTAAGACTAAAGTAATTGGCGCCTTTGCGGTACCCTTTGCCTTTCTTGCCATGGCTTACGGCTCTTTTTCAACGGGCATAAACAAGGAAATCAGTCCTCTTATTCCTGCTTTGCAGTCTAACTGGCTGCTGGCTCATGTTGTCACCTGCTTTATCGGCTACGCTGCGTTTGCAGTCGCTGCGGCACTTGGTATTATGTACCTTGTCAAGAATACGAGTGAATCACGGCAAACCACCAACGATGACAGTCTTTTAGGCACTCTGCCTCCTTTAAAAGTTATTGATGATATTACCCACAAAACCATGGTCTTTGGTTTTCTCTGGCTCTCCGTGGGTATTATTACCGGTGCCATCTGGGCCAACTCTGCCTGGGGAACTTACTGGAGTTGGGATCCTAA
>JAOZLI010000226.1 GCA_029934915.1 Desulfocapsa sp.
AATAAAAGACAGTCGTTTAATGAAAAATATAGAAGATAATAAGACCCTTGCAAAGAGTTACGAATTTGACAACGTAGAAGAAAAGTGGCTGGATCGCTGGAATGAGGCAGGGTCGTTTGCTGCCAAAATGGAAGAGGGAAAACCCTCGTTTTCTGTAGTTATTCCACCACCAAATGTCACGGGTGTCTTGCATGTCGGACATGCCCTGAACAACACCATGCAGGATGTACTAGTGCGTTACCACCGTATGTGTGGAGACAATACGCTTTGGGTGCCAGGGACGGACCATGCCGGAATTGCAACGCAGAATGTAGTCGAGCGTCAGCTCGCCACTGAAGGGAAGGGTCGCCATGATCTTGGTCGTGAAGCCTTTATCGAGCGTGTCTGGGACTGGCGTAAAGAAAAAGGCGGCACCATCATTAATCAGTTGAAACGAATGGGTGCATCCTGCGATTGGGAACGTGAACGTTTTACCATGGACGAAGGCTTATCCAAGGCAGTACGCGAGGCCTTTGTCCGCCTCTATAAAGAAGGGCTGATTTATAAGGGCGATTATATCGTTAACTGGTGTCCGCGATGTTTAACTGCTCTTGCCGATGACGAGGTGGATCACGAGGATAAAAAAGGTAAGCTCTACCATATTCGTTATCCCTTTGCCGATGGCTCAGGCGATGTTGTGGTGGCCACTACTCGCCCTGAAACCATGCTTGGTGATACCGGTGTAGCGGTTCATCCTGACGATGAACGATACAGCCATCTTGCCGATGTTGGGATCAAGCTACCCCTTACCGATCGTACCATTCCCGTTGTTTTCGATCATCATGTACAGAAGGATTTTGGAACAGGTGCGTTAAAGGTAACACCTGCCCATGATCGTGATGATTATGAGATTGGTCTGCGTCATTCCCTCGAAATCATGAAGGTGATGGATGAGCATGGCGTGATGAATGAGAAGGCGGGTAAATACGAAGGTCTTGATCGTTTTAAGTGTCGTAAGCAGATTGTGGCAGATCTTAAGGAACAGGGCTTCCTGGAAGAAATTGAAGATTACGATCATGCTGTTGGTCAGTGTTACAGGTGCCAAACCGTTGTGGAGCCAACAACATCATTGCAGTGGTTCGTTTCTGTAAAACCCCTGGCCGATAAGGCGGTGGAAGCTGTTCGTGACGGGCGAATGAATATTTATCCAAAAACCTGGAATAACAGCTTTTATTCCTGGATGGATAATATCCGGGACTGGTGTATTTCCCGCCAGATCTGGTGGGGACATCGTATACCTGCCTGGAGTTGTAAGGATTGCGGCGAATTGATGGTTGAGTCCGTCGATCCTGATAAATGCTCAAAATGTGGATCAGCGAATATTGAACAGGAAACAGATGTCCTGGATACCTGGTTTTCCTCTGCTCTCTGGCCATTTTCCACCATGGGCTGGCCTGAAAAAACCAAAGAACTGGAAACCTTTTATCCCACCTCTGTGTTAATTACCTCCTTTGATATCCTCTTTTTCTGGGTGGCCAGAATGATGATGTTCGGGCTGCATTTTATGGAAGATGAGGTGCCCTTTAAAGATGTGTATCTACACGCCCTGGTTCGTGATAAACATGGAAAAAAGATGTCCAAATCCACGGGTAATGTGCTTGATCCACTAGTTGTTATGGAGCAGTACGGCACAGATGCTATGCGATTTACCCTCACTGCATTTGCAGCCCAGGGACGTGAAATAAAACTTGATGAAGATCGTATCGAAGGCTATCGCTTTTTTATTAACAAACTCTGGAATGCTTCCCGTTTTGCCATGATGCATGTGGCGGATTGCGATGCATCCATCACCGATGTTGTTAATACTCCACAAGACCTGCCTCTTATTCATCGGTGGATTTTAAGTCGTACGGCTAAGGCCACAGCGGATGTGCGTACAGCTCTTGATGAATATCGTTTTAATGATGCGGCATCGGTTATTTATCAATTTGTCTGGCATGAATTTTGTGACTGGTATCTGGAATGGATCAAGTCGGATCTCTTTTCAAAGAATGAAGTGCTACAAAATCAGGCCCGGGGGGTATTGCTTCACGTACTGGAAACAATCCTGAAGCTGATTCATCCCATTACGCCGTTCGTAACGGAGGAAATATGGAGTGTATTGCCGGGCGAGAGACCACTGCTGGTAACCAGCGAATTTCCAACTGTACAACCCTGGCAGAACGAAGAGGTGGAAAAACAGGTGGAGCTTCTTATGGGAGTTATCACCGGTATCCGTAATATTCGTTCGGAAGCGGATGTGCACCCATCCACCAAAATCGATGCCTTCGTGCAATGCGCGGATAGTGAAAAAACTGAAATTATTCAGGAATTCACCAATGCGATTTCTGATATGACAAGGCTTGCATCTTTGACGATTGCCGCAGAGGGTGATAAACCGGATGATGCCGGTACCTATATCTATCAGGATATAGAAATGTATGTTCCCTTGAAAGGCCTGATAGATGTTGAAAAGGAGCAGGAAAAACTGGAGCGGGAACGAAGCAAACTGGAAAAATCTCTCAAGCAGATCAACGGAAAATTGGGGAATAAGAAATTCCTGGCCAATGCGCCATCTGAAATTGTAGAGAAAGAAAAGGGCAAGCTGGCAGAACTCGAGGCCAAAATGGCCAAAGTGGAAGAGGCAAAGAAGAGGCTTGCAGAGATTGGATAATTACAATCTGCAAATAGTACTCCGTTCTTTCTTACAGGAAGATATTGGACACGGGGATCTCAGTTCCGAACCCTTGTTTGATGCCAGTGTTACGGGTAGTGCACGTCTAGTGGCTCGTGAGTCTTTTGTCGTTGCCGGGGTGGAAGCCGTGGCGGCGCAAGTGTTTATGCTGCAAAATCAGGAAATTCAATGCACAGATGCTGTAAAAGATGGAGCCAGCGCCGTAGCTGGTGATACTCTTCTTACCGTTACTGGTCCGGTGGTTGATCTCTTAAAGGCTGAACGGGTGGCCCTTAATTTGCTTCAGCGCTTATCCGGGATTGCGACGCTTACCTCCCGGTTTGTGGAAAAAACGAAACTCTATCCTGTACGAATAACGGATACCAGAAAAACTACTCCGGGCTTACGAATGCTTGAAAAATATGCAGTTCGTGTAGGAGGTGGCTATAACCATCGTTTCAACTTGAGTGATGGTGTGTTGATTAAGGATAATCATATCGCCGCCTGTGGTTCCCTGACGAGAGCTGTGGAGCGTTTACGGGAGAAAATTCCACACACGATAAAGATAGAAGTCGAAACGGATACCATTGCTCAGGTGCAGGAATGCCTGGATGTTGGGGCTGATATTATTATGCTTGATAATATGGGGCTGGATACCATGAAAGAGGCTGTGGCAATGATCGCAGGTGCTGCTCTTGTGGAGGCTTCGGGGGGTGTTACCCTTGAGACAGTCGCTGATATTGCAGCAACAGGGGTGGATATTGTTTCGGTTGGAGCCTTGACTCATTCTGCACCATCCTGCGATATTGGAATGGATTGGAAAGATTGAATCTTAAAATTTCTTGATTCTTTATGGAAATATGTGCAATACTAAGGGAAGTGAGGAAAATTTAAGCAATTTCTTTGGATTCAGCTAAGGGTGTTAGAGTATGCGTTGTCCTAAATGTGGCTATATATCATTTGATCATGTGGAAACTTGTCTGAAATGTAAAAAAGATATTTCGGGGAAAGTTGAAGTTGACGGAACTACTTATCATGCGGCTGCCCCGTCATTTTTGAAGGTTCCCAGCAAGAGTGAAACGGACGATGAAAATGATTTTGAGAATGAATTCGTTCCTGATATGCCTGAGTCGGATGAAGAAGGATATGAGTTCTCTGATCCAGAGCTTGATGTTTTGGCCGTGGGAGATGATGATGAGGCCACAATATCTTTTGATGATCCGAATCTAGGTGATGATGATTCTGATTTCCAACTCGAAGCAGATGGCGATCTTGAGGACGAAGGTAGTTTCGAATTCGATCTGGACGATGACGAAGAAGAATTGGGCGGCGATGATTTTGCCGCTCCGGAGTTAAATGTACCTGGTGAGTTGGCAGATATATCAGATCTTGCACCACCAGAAACAGATGATGGTGAAATAAGCCTTTCTCTTGGTGATGATTCTGATTTTGACGATAATCTTGATCTGGGTGGGCTCGATCTCGATCTTGGTCTTGGAGGTGGTGAGGAAAGTGAAGATACTGAGCTGTCTCTCTCGCTTGACGATATTGATATCTCCGCTGAGGAGCTGGCAGATGATGAAATCGATTTGGATGGGTTAAGTATGGATTTAGATCTTGGCGATTCTGTTGACACAACCCAAAAAAATACAGAAGGAAAGTCAGATGGAGGCCTGGGGGATATTTCTTTGTCCCTTGATTAAAGAAAAAAGAAGAAAACTTGTTGACACTTCAGCGAATGTTCGGTAAAAAGCACTGCACATAGGTGCCGGGATAGCTCAGTCGGTAGAGCAACGGACTGAAAA
>JAOZLI010000037.1 GCA_029934915.1 Desulfocapsa sp.
TGGCTGGGGAACAAGGATTCGAACCTTGATAGGCGGAGTCAGAGTCCACTGCCTTACCATTAGACCATTCCCCAGAATGTTCTATTTGTGAGAGCAGTTATGTAAGAAAAAATTCATTTGCTGTCAAGTGAAAATCATACTTGCGGCTCAGAATACGAAGTTATTTCTTGCCGAGTCCTAAGTGATGAGAACACCAGCATAGCCAACCACCTGCTCGGTGTCCCCCGTTGCTGCTCCCGAGTCTGTGTAACGCACCAGCTCTGCATGGGTTGCTCCGAGTGCAATAGAACTGATAAGGGCCACCGTTACCGGCAGAATACCGCACATGGAAATACGATGGTCTGTGACAAAAGAGTAGAGGGCTTTTGGATCCATCCCTGCCAGTTTTTGAAGCACGTAATGATCCTTTTTTTCTGCGTCTGCTCTTGGTTCGTAATGGGTCATGTCCGAAGATGCCAAAATCAGAATCTCTTTATTGCTTCTCTTGATCACATTTGCAATGCTACGACCGATCTCTTCAAGCACCTGATAGGAAACATGGGATATGGTAATGGGTACTATGGAAAGATCAGGTTGTTGCATTTGCAGAAAAGGAATCTGTACTTCAAGGGAATGTTCGTAGCGGTGGGCAAGTTCATCTTCTTCGATATAGGTGGTTTCGGCAAGAAGAGCCTGAGCAATCTCCTGATCCACAGGGACATTACCCATTGCCATTTCCCAGGTTGCGGTTGAAAGAGCAACGGGCACTCCTTTGCCGGTGTGGTTTGGGCCTAGAAGAATTACTGTTTCCGGTACTTTTATCTGTGCAATGGTTTCTGCAGCCACCTCACCGGAGTATACATATCCGGCATGGGGAGAAACGGCAGCAAATACCTTTTTTTTGTCAGGTGTTGCCTGTGGTTGTAGTTCGTTTATTGTGAGGCGAAGAAAATCTTCATTTTCCGGATAAAAACGACCGGCAACAGCTGGTGTGCGTATTGAACTTTTCATGTTAGCCCTTTTTTATAATCCAACCTGTACCTTCGGCGCTGTCCTTAAGCTCTATATTATGTTTAAGTAACTGATCCCTGATTTCATCACTTCTGGCCCAGTTCTTGTCATTTCTTGCCTGGTTTCGTTCAGTAATAAGATTCTGAATTTCTTCCTCACTGATATCGATTTCTGCAAGCATGGCAGATTTTTTGGCAGCAAGATAGGTTTTAGGATTTTCCTGAAGAATACCCATTATTGCGGCAAGTTTGGTGATAGTCTGCGCTGATTTTGTAAGGAGCTCATAATCCGTTGCATTAAGAGTTTCAGCAGCCTGGCGTCTGATTTTATTCATCACCTTGACAGATTCAAACAGAATCCCCTGCGCCAGAGCGGTATTAAAATCATTATTCATCGCCTTTTGGAAACGATCTTCTATTTCTTCCAGCTTTTTGATGTCTTTGGCGCTGGCAATCTGTTCTGCATCATCAGATACCGTGCCAGCAGGAAGGCTTTCCACTGCTGCAAGGCATTCATAGAGACGATCAAGGCCTGTCATTGCCTGTTGCATGGCAGCTTCTGAGAAATCAAGAGGATTGCGATATTGTGTCGAAAAAATAAAAAACCGCAGCACTTCCGGGTGGTAATGTTCGAGGATGTCACGGATGGTCAGGAAGTTGCCGAGGGATTTTGACATCTTTTCATCACGGATGGTCACAAAACCATGATGTATCCACAAATTAACGTAGGGTTTGTCGTTGGCTGCTTCACTCTGTGCCAGCTCGTTTTCGTGATGGGGAAAGATCAGATCCTGCCCGCCGCCATGGATATCAAAGGTGTCACCGAGGTATTTACGACTCATGGCAGAACATTCGATATGCCAGCCGGGTCTTCCAGCACCCCAGGGGCTTTCCCAGCTTGGTTCACCAGGCTTGGATGCTTTCCAGAGTACAAAGTCCATGGGATCATCTTTGTTTTCGTTTATCTGAATTCGGGCACCGGCCTGCATGTCTTCAAGTTTTCTCCCGGACAGTTTGCCGTAGCCAGGAAAGGATCCAACTCTATAATAGACATCGCCCTGGGATGGATAGGCCATATCCTTCTCAATGAGTTCGGCGATTAAATCGACCATTTCCTGAATATGTTCTGTGGCCTTGGGCTCCATGGTGGGGCGATCCACACCGAGTTTGTCCATGTCCACATAAAATTCATCGATAAAACGATTGGCAAGTTCTTTTGACGAACAGTTTTGTTCGGCAGCTCGTGCAATGATTTTGTCGTCAATATCCGTAAAGTTTCGGATATAGGTGACCTTGTTGCCAAGATATCGAAAGTAACGGACGATCATGTCAAAGGCAAGTGCTGAACGGGCGTGTCCAATGTGGCAATAATCGTACGAGGTGATACCACAGACGTAGAGTTTGATATGACCCGGTTCAATGGGTTGGAACACTTCTTTCTTTCGTTTAAGGGTGTTGTATATTTTTACTGACATAATGGTCTGTGCTGGAAAGCTGTTTCCTTTTTATCAGGAACTAAGTATAAAATCATGTTTTGTTGTGGACTGTACTTTCGTCCATGTGTGTATGTTCTTTATTACCATAAATTAAAGTTTGGGAAAAGGGAAGAATGATAGCAACAGAAGAGGGGCGCGGCAGGAAGATTGATATGTTACGGGCATGGTTGCATCCACGGGTGCTGACCATGCTTTTTCTCGGCTTTTCCGCCGGTGTGCCGATATTACTCATTTTCTCCACCCTTTCTGTCTGGTTGATTGAAGCCGGGGTCAGTCGTTCTGCAGTGACGTTTTTCAGTTGGGCGGCATTGGGTTATTCCTTTAAATTTATCTGGGCACCATTGGTGGATAAATTACCGCTCCCCTATTTGACCAGCAGGTTTGGGCGTAGACGTTCCTGGATGCTGCTATCGCAATTTTCGGTAATTACAGCAATTGTCTGGATGGGCTGTACCGACCCGACCGCAGGGGAAACAAGTTTGACGTTGATGGCTTTGGCGGCTGTTTTTTTAGGATTTTCTTCTGCCACTCAGGATATTGTAATCGATGCTTACCGTATTGAGTGTGTGGATGAATCCATGCAGGCCATGCTTGCGTCCACCTATGTTGCAGGATACAGGATTGGTATGATTGTGGCTGGTGCTGGTTCTCTCTATGTTGCCTCCTGGTTTGGCACCACACAGGAAATGTATGATGTTTCTGCCTGGCGTATGACCTATTTTGTGATGGCAGCTGTTATGCTTGTGGGTGTCATTACCACCTGTATTATTAAGGAGCCGGAAGAAAAAAATCGCTCAGCTTATCAGTATAGTGCTCAGCAATATATCCGATTTTTTCTTTTGTTTCTTTTTGCTGCATTTTGCTTTGGCAGCTGTTTTTTTCTGAGTAGTTCCTTGGTGGCAGGCATTAAAGAACAACTCTCTGCAGATTTTACATTACACAGCAAAGTAATTGGTTTTGGAGTGGAAACGGTGCGGCTTTTTCTGGCCCTTGCCGTTGCGGCAGTTGCCGGATGGATAGCCGTTCTGGCAGGTTTTGCCGATAAAGAGATGGTGCGTGACAGCTATGTAGCGCCGGTACAGGATTTCTTTGTTCGCTATGGTGGAAAAACTGCCCTGCTCTTACTATTACTTGTGGGATTTTACCGGGTTTCTGATATCGTACTTGGTGTGGTATCTAATGTGTTTTATCTGGATATGGGATTTTCTAAGAATGTTATTGCTACGGTGACAAAGACCTTTGGCCTGCTGATGACCCTGGTTGGTGGATTCTTAGGGGGGATGCTCACCATACGTTTTGGTGTGTACAGGATACTGTTTGTGGGTGGCGTGCTGGCCGCTGCCACGAATTTGCTTTTTATGCTGCTTGCCAGGAGTGGAAATGATCTGACACTCTTAACTGTGGTGATCGGAACGGATAATCTTTGCGCAGGGCTAGCGTCCACAGCCTTTGTGGCCTTTTTGTCCAGTCTTACAAATGTTTCATTCACTGCTGTGCAATATGCACTGTTCAGTTCTTTGATGACGCTTTTCCCCAAACTCCTTGGTGGCTATTCCGGAACGGTGGTGTCCTCCTATGGCTATGAAAATTTCTTTTTACTCACCACTCTTATGGGGATACCGGTTTTAGTGATTATCTGGTTTGCTGGGCGACTTGTTCAGAAGGGTATATGACGGAGTTGTAAAAAACAAACGTCACCATGAAGTGCATGAAGGACATGAAGTTAAAGGACTTAATTGTTGTTGTTCTTTTCTTCATGTCCTTCATGCTCTTCATGGTAGAATAGGTTCTTGCGAATCTGTCATCTGTAAATAGTAGCGATGTTTTTCAGGGTTGCTCGAAAAGGAAACCGTTTCTGTTACCTTTCAAACGAATCCAATTCAATGCTTTTTGCAGAGATTTTCTCGCCAAAAGACCATCCACAGCCTTTCGTTTGCCAGGGAAATCAAGAAAGTTTAAACCAAGAACCATGGTCAATACTCCTTGGCCTGGCAAAAAAAGCATCAAAATTCCAGCAACAACAAGTGTGGAACCGAGAAAGTAGCGTAACCACCGTAGAAAAAATGCAGGTTGTGGCCGATCGTGCAGGTGGAGAAAATAATCCTCCTCTAATCTGCAGATAAACCAGGGAAGAACAATCAGGCTTGTAAGAAAACAGGCGGAAGAAACAACACCAATCCATTTAATATACAATCCATAATCAGAAAGAAAGGATTCCATTATTTCCTGGCCAGCAGCCAGAGCCTCCACATTTCACTCTTTCTTCGTTCCAGAAGTTTCAGCTTGTCCATGGGAAGAGCCGCCAGAAGTTCTTCTTCCATGGAAGGTACAAATCCCGAAATGATATAATACTTAGCATTCCAGAAATCAGGGTTGTTAAAAAATTCCAGGAGCAAACCTTTGTAAAGATTTGCCACCAGCAGATCAACATTCGTGTCCGGAAGTTTGGCACGAAGATCGGCTTCCATCACCTGAATTTGTTTCTCACACTCATTGATTGTGACGTTTTTTTGGGCCACTTCGCAGGCAAAGGGATTGTTATCGTAACAGCGAATATTTTGTACGCCAAGTTTTGCAGCACCAATGGAAAGTAATCCTGTTCCGGTACCAAGATCAACCATGCTCTCAATGGCTTTGGAATCAGAGGTGATCATGTCGGTGATAACCTGCAGACAGAGTCTGGTGGTGGGATGAAATCCTGAGCCAAAAATAACACTGGGATCAAGGTGGATGGCTATTTCGCCCACACCCAGCTGCAGTTTATCAACCTCCCACAGGGGGGCAACAGTGAGGGGCGGCACAGAGAAGGTCGTGATATCAAGACCTGCCTCCCAGTCCTGATAATTTAGATTTGCCTCGTATAGTATTGTGGCGTCGCTACGCTTGCGTATTGTTTCAATGAGTTCAGCTTTCTCTTTATGAAAAAAAAGGATCGCTGTTTCGTCTTCAATCCAGGTACCAATGAGATCTGGATCATCTATCTGTCCAAGATCTGTCCGGTCAAAGTTGTAGACATAAAGCTGATCATATCGTGTGTAGGGATGTCTTAGCATGTTATTTGGGTGCCTCTGCAACTGCAACTGCCAATGGCATGAGAGTAAGGGCTGCACCATTTGCAGGTGAGGTATTTAAAAGAAGTGGCTTTTCATTGATGGAGACCCTGGCAGGAGCAATGGCCAGGCTATGGATACAAAAATCATATACGATCAGGGTTCGTTCCATGGCAAGTTCCAGAAGTTCATCATCGTAAACGGTCACTGCTTTGCCGTCTGTAATGGCCTTTGCCAGTGCATCCCGGTCGATTGCTTCATCAGCCTGGCCGGTTATTGAAAGAGCAACTGTCGGGTGCGCTGCTAATAATGCAGAGTAGCGAATAAGTGTTTCTTTTCCGGCTGCGCTGAGTTTGTTCGTTCCTGCCTGAAAAAGAATAAAGCTGTTGTTCTGCAGGTCTTTAAAGTTAGGGTCGAGTAAGAGTGGTGCGTAGGATGATTTAATTACATTGGTCTGGAAATTATCTGTGGCCGCCTGAAAAAGGGCGCGGTTTGTCTCTTTCATTTCAATGCTAAGTCTAAAATTACCAGCACTGTTTTTTAAAAGTGCCACAGCAAGTGCTGTGTCATCTTCGGTGGAGGAGGGAAAAAGATCACTGATGGTAATTTCCGATATACTAGACTGATTTAGGTCCTTTGATGTGAGTTTGGATTGCAGGTTGATCATTGCATTTTCAATTTTCAGAGGCTGGTTCTTAAGCTGTTTAGCAAAACTCCTCAAAGGGAAATCGCTTAAGCTTAAGCGAGCCCTGGCATCATCCCGATTTTGAAAAAGGGCGATGGATCCCGAAAGGCTGTAAGGGGCACCTTCCACCAAGCCTTCCATGCCAAAGGATGTGAGTCCCTCTCCCTTGCTGTTTAGATTGTTGATATATCCCTCGACTTCATTGAGAGTGCTTTTCCAGGGAGGAGTTATGCGCTGATCCTTCATGGGTACCGTAGCTCCGCCAAAGTTGGTTTTTTTGATATAAACAGGGAAAAGAGACTCCTTTTTATCATTGGTGGCGAGTAGTTGTCGTAAACTGCTTTCCAGTCGTTGGAAGGGGGATTTGGTATCTATATTGTACTGCATTTGCGGGTTTTGAAAGGTGAGCTGACTCGCTTTTAGAGAAAAGGGAGAAAAAACGCATTCGGCTTTGTCAAGTTCGGCATTGTCCCAGCTGAGTAGTGACTTGTTCTCTTCAAGCTGCAGTCTGCCATCTGTTAAACGTAATTTACCCTGGAAAGATGTGGCTGGATAGTTGAATGTTCCCTTACCATGTAGCATGGCATCCGAATGAAGAAGTATGGGCCATTTCTTGAAAAAGGGTGAAAGCAGTGCTGAATCAATGGCGGAGAATGTTATATCGGCTTGTAAAGCAGTAGGGGCAAGGCTGAGGATTCCTTTGGATTTAATCTGGCCATTTGAGCCAAGAGTTCCGGCAAAATTAAAGTTTTCAGATGGTGCTTTTTTATCCAATCTGTTGGCTTGGAATCGAAGTTCGGTGAAATGCAGTTCCTGCTCCTGATCCTCTAAAGGTTGAAAGTATAGTTCTCCAGTGAGGTCAACTCCCTGAATATCAGGTCTGTTTTTTGTGCTGAACAGGGAATTAAATAGTGTAGGGTAGTTGTCGGCTGTCAGGCGCAGGGAACTGTTTTTCAGGAAAATATTGCCCAGTGAAAAACGATTTTCCAGGCGTTGAAGGCGAGTAAATCGAACTGAATCTGCTTGTAACCAACGCGTTTTGTTTTCTGCAAGAGTAAGGTTGTGAAACTGCATGGTCGCATTGTCTATGCTATATTCAGTGATGTCTGGTTTTACGGTGGAAAGAGTCAGGTCGCCGGTGAAATCCGTTGTTCCTGTAACCAATAAATCCTGGTTTTGGTGTAGTTGCCGGATAATTGGATTTGCTTGAAAGTCATTGAAAATCAATTTTCCCTGAATGGTTCTTGCTTGTTTGACACTTCCCTGCCAGGTAAAGGATGCAGAGCCAATGGCTTGCTTGCCGCTTATTCGGAAGTTTCCACTGTTTTTCACCATGTTAAAATCCCTGATGGAGCATTCCAGGGAATTCCAGATAGAATCTTCCTTATCTTGTAGAACCAGACGCCCCTGGTCAAGAAGAAGCTGGCCGATGGTGATAGCAATATGTTTGGACTTATCGGTGTAGGGCGCAAGGGCACTGCTTAGTCCGGCGGAGAGTTGTTGCTGATTGCTTATAAGTTGTGGTTTTTTTGCGACAATAGTTTTGAAGTCAAGTCTTCTACTTATGGGGAGGAGGGTGGCGTCCAGTTGAATAAACGGCAGGCTGATCTTTGTCTTCTCAGATTTTGTTTGTAGAAAAATATCTGAACCTTTCACATTGATGTCGATTGCTAAGAGCTCTTCCTGCTTCTGGCCGGGGCTGAACGTGATCTCAAGGTTTAAATCTGTCGTTCCTTTAGAAAGAACCCAGGGGAAGGAATCAGGAAGATAGGAAAAGTACGTGATGAGATCAAGGTTTGCTATGGAACAAAAGAGCTTTGTTTGAAAATTTATTCCATCTTCGAGTGAAATGGTTTTGCCATTCAGCTCGACCTTACTATTATTGATTATGGCAGAAAAATGGGGGAGAATATAGTCTTTTGCCTGAAAGGAAAAATTTGAGAGTGTGGGGATTGCAAGGTAGAGCTTCTTTACGGTGTGGCTTGTTCCTCTCACTTGATCCGTCAGAAGGATGTTACCATTGTTGATGTCAATATTATTAAAAGAAAAAAGAAAGGGCAAGTTGGTGAAATCAATTATTTCTTCTTGATTCTGTTTTTGCGACAGGCGTGAAAGGACGGGGAGATTGTAACTCTTATCTTTCAAACGAATAATATTGAGAGAGGGATCCTGAAGGGTCAACTTGTCACAGGCAAAGCTGTTGCGCAGAAGTGAGGTGAGATCCATATCTATAAATAGGGATGGGATCTGCAGCAGTGGTTGCCTGGTTTTAGAATCAGGGGTATCTGCAGTGACATCAGTGAAATGCAGTTGGAAATTCAGAGGGTTTACTTCCACTTCTCCCATGGAAAAAGAAAGCCCTGTTGATTTTTGAATGTAACCGGGTAGATATTTCTCGATTGCCATGGGGGCAAGATAGCGAGCTGAAGCAAAATAAAAGCCAAGTAAAAGAGCGGACAAAACCGCAAAAAGAATCCCTTTGTAGCCACCTGTTCGCTTTTTTCTGGGCGGAGATTTTTTAGTAAAGCTGGGTTTTACCTCTTTTTTAGGAGAGTTTGCTTCGTTTATGGAGATGGAACCGTAGTGATCAGACATAAAAAAATTTATATGTAACTATTCAGCACCCCAACCGGCGGGGTGGCATATGTTTAAAAGTAACCTAGTCTCAGCATGTTGGTTGTTTTGTCGCTTAGGGGCTAAAGAGTATTCTAGCTCGAGTGTAGGTTGCGGTTGAGTGTAGCGAAACCCAACATGTTTGCAGATGTTGGGTTTCGCTACACTCAACCACAACCTACCAAAATACAATTTGTATACAAAGAACAGTGCTGAAAAGTTATATATTATAATAATAATAAAACAGGATTTACTTGCATCTGTTGAGCTATTTGCAATAGGCTAATGATAAGAACTTACCACTGAACGGGAAAAACTTAAAACGAAAAAGTATGAATAGCCGTCGACGCATTATATTATCACTTTCTCTTACTTTATTTTTTCTAATGGTGGGAACGGTTGGCTATATCCTGATAGAAGATTACACATTGCTGGAAGCTGTGTATATGACGGTCATCAGTATTACAACGGTTGGATACAGTGCAGTTCATCCGCTTACTAAAGTAGGACAGATCTTTACCATGCTCCTGCTTCTTTTCGGAGTGGGAAGTCTTGCATTTGCAGCACATGCTTTTACAGAATCAATGATAGAAAGGGCAGCAAATCCGGAACGGGAGAAAAGAAAGATGGAAAAGAAGGTGAGCCGACTCTCAAACCACACAATAATCTGTGGACATGGAAGGGTGGGTGCCGCATCAGCGGAACATCTGGCTGATTCCGGCAAAGCATTTGTGGTTTTGGAAACGTCTCCCGAGGAAGTCGAAGAAGTTCGAAAGCAAGGGTATCTATGTTTGCAAGGTGATGCCACAATCGAAAAAACGCTGATAGCTGCAGGTATAAAAGCGGCCGATTCTTTGCTGGCCTTACTCGATTCTGATCCTGACAATCTCTTTACGGTACTCACTGCAAGAGAATTGAATCCCACCTTACATATTGTGGCAAGATCCGAATCCGTTTATGCCGAATCAAAAATATTACGTGCTGGTGCCGATTCTATTATTTCCCCTTATGCATCAGCAGGAAGACGGGTTGCTGACAAAATCATGGCTAAAACCAGACAACATCAGTTGCAGGTTTCTGATTATGAGGCTGTGGGAGCTCATTCCGCATCGAAGTGGGTTGATGTGAATGAAGAGTCAGGATTGGTGGATCATGCTGTGGAAATGGCATCTGCTTTTGTGGACGGTCAGATCGTCGGAATTCGGAGATCGGGCAAAGATATTTTATCTCCAACTCCTGATACCCACCTAATTATGGGAGATAAATTGCTGGTTATTGGTGTGCAGGACATCTGTGAAGATGCGGCGAGTCCTGAACAACCTCAAAAAATTGTTTTGGTGGACGATAACCCTGTTATTCGAAGATTGTATACCAGGTTATTTCAAAAAGCTGGATTTAATATTATGACAGCGTCCACCGGGCGTGAAGGGACGGCTTTAATATTGAAGGAACAGCCTGATGCTGCTGTGGTGGATTATCTTCTTGGTGATATAACCGGTGTGGATGTGTGTAGAAATATTCGCGAGAGTGATGCGGGGCAAATGGTGACACTAATATTGTTTACTGCAGATGATCATCCGGATATCCATGAAAATGCGTTGCAAAATGGAGCTGATGTGGTGGTGGTAAAGAGCCCCGATGCTGCAGAAATAGTCAATCTTGTCAGTGAAAAAATTGCAAGAGTTGAAAAAACATTAAAAAAGAGATCAGTAAGTTGAAATAATGGAGTTTTTCTGGAGGAAATCTGGTATAGGTGTGACAGTACATAGGAAATATTATTGTTTTTTGCCGCAGTTTCTTCTTTTTCAAAAATGTGACCAAATAGATGCTTGATAGTTTTGATATAATTCGTTGGCAGGATGTTCTCGACATCCTCATTGTGGCGTTTATCATTTATCAGCTTATCACCATTATCCGTGGCACTCGCTCGGCGCAGATGGTGCTTGGGTTGATTGTTCTTGGTATGGTCTATTTTATGGCCTCCATCCTTGACCTTGCTGCTTTACAGTGGTTACTTAAAACTTTTCTTGGCTCACTGTTTTTGATTGTTGTGATTGTTTTTCAACAGGATATCAGGCGAGCACTCACCCAGGTTGGGAAATCCCCCTTTCAGAAGAGTAGTGATATCGCTGAAAAGGATCTTGATGAAATTATTCGTGCTGTATTTTATCTGTCCAAGCGTCGCATTGGTGCCCTTATTGTTGTTGAACGAGAGACTGGCCTGCGTGAGTTTCTTGAGTCCGGGTTCAGGTTAAATGCTAATCTTAGTAAAGAGTTACTTATTTCCATTTTTATGCCTGTTTCGCCTCTGCACGATGGTGGTGTGATTATTTACAAGGGAAAGATCCAGACGGCTGGATGTATCATGCCGCTTTCCCAAAATCCATATATCAGTAAACGGTTTGGTACCAGACACCGGGCGGCTATTGGTCTGTCGGAAGAGACCGATGCTGTCATTATTGTGGTTTCCGAGGAAACCCAGGAGATCTCTCTGGTACAACACGGTGCACTCACAGCAATGCATGATGAGATGACCTTGACCAATACCCTTAGAAATATCTTTTTGCCCAAAGCGAATGGCTCGACTTCTGGTTGGAAACAGTGGGTAGGGCGATCATGAGTTTCATTAATTTTCGATACTGGTTGCAGCTTTCTCCCAAAGACTGGGTGCTGCGTATAATCTCTTTAGGGCTTGCTATCGTGCTCTGGTATTTTGTCGGTGGCGAAGATATTGTTAATAAAAATGTTATGGTACCGGTCGAAGTCATCAATCTGCCTCGTGATCTGGTGATTTCTAACCAGTTTAAAAAAGAGATAGAGGTTTCTGTAACAGGACCACGCAGTATGGTTCTTGATATGGGCAAGGGAAATGTCGTACGTCAGGTCGACTTACTTGAAGCGACTCCGGGAACCATGGTTCTTGTGAATAGTAATGATGTGATTCAGGTTCCAAGGGGAGTTAAGGTCCTTCGTATTCAGCCCGAAAGCATTATTCTTTCATTGGATAAGATGATCCAGAAGCAACTTGAGGTAAATCCTGTTACCAGTGGCACGCCAGCACCTGATTATGTCTTAAAAGAGATTCGAATGGCGCCTGATTCCATTTCCATAACCGGACCGCAGACCGTGTTAGCTCAGTTTGATGTTCTTCGTACCAGCGTTATTGATATTCAGGGCTTACGGGAGTCCACCGAAATTCAGGTACCTCTTGAGCTTGATCCTGTGATTATCGATCTTATAGGTGAGACCACCATTACTGCAAGTCTTGATATTGCCGTTGAAACTGTACATAAAACGATTTCTGGCCTGGCTGTTGAAGTCATGAAAAATGGTGTCTTACAAAGGGTAACTCCTGCCACGGTCGTGATAACCGTTGCCCTGCCTAAAACGCTTATTCGTGACAGGGTAGATTTGCATTCCCTTTTTACTGTTACCGCAGTAGACGTACAAAAAAATGGAAAAATGAAAGTGAAGGCAGTTCCCACCAGAACGTTTACAGATCCTGTTCAAATTTTAAAGATTGAACCGGATACTGTTACCATCATAGAAGAAAAATTATAATAAATAGAAGTTACAGGTTGTATCATGAGAAAATTATTTGGAACAGATGGAATCCGGGGTGTCGCCAATATCTACCCTATGACCACAGAAATAGCCATGCAGGTGGGGCGTGCCATTGCCTTTATCGTAAAAAATAAGAAGGGAAGGCATCGTATTGTAATTGGAAAAGATACACGAGCTTCAGGGTATATGATAGAAAACGCTCTTGCTGCAGGTATCTGTTCCATGGGCGTTGATGTCTTGCTTGTAGGGCCTCTCCCCACACCCGGTATTGCCTTTATCACCACGTCCATGCGTGCCGACGCAGGAGTTGTTATTTCTGCTTCTCATAATCCCTTTCAGGATAATGGGATCAAAATCTTCTCTCACGATGGGTTTAAATTGCCCGATGCTGTGGAGGCTGACATTGAAGATCTGATTTTTTCTCAGAAAATGGCAGCATTACGACCAGTGGCAGAAGAAGTGGGGCGAGCCAGGCGAATAGATGATGCAAAGGGTCGATATATCGTATTCCTGAAGCATATGTTTCCTAAAAAACTGACGCTTGAAGGAATGAACATTGTCTTGGATTGTGCCCATGGTGCCACCTACGGCGTGGCTCCTTTCGTGTTCGAGGAGTTGGGGGCAAAAGTAACGACCTTGGGTGTGAATCCAGATGGAAAGAATATAAATCATGAATGCGGAGCTTTGCATCCGGAACTCATGGCTAAAAAAGTCAAAGAAATTGGCGCTGATATCGGTATTGCCCTTGATGGTGACGGTGACAGATTAATCGTCTGTGACGAAAATGGCAAAGTTGTGGGCGGTGATCATGTTATGGCGATTTGTGCCAAAGACCTGATGAAGAAAAGAAAGCTGAAGAAGAAAACCCTTGTTACCACTGTAATGTCTAATATGGGGCTTGAACTCGCCATGAAAGAGATGGGCGGGAAGATGGTACGTACCCAGGTTGGGGATCGCTATGTCGTAGAAGAGATGCGAAAAAAAGGCTACTCCTTTGGTGGTGAACAGTCCGGACATCTTGTTTTTATAGATCATATTACCACCGGTGATGGGAATCTTGCGGCTCTCCAGTTGCTTGGTATTATGAGAAAACGCGGGAAGAAACTCTCGGAGCTTGCCAAGGTGATGACGTCCTATCCGCAGGTTTTAAATAACGTTCGCACAACAAGTAGGATTGATCTTGAGAATTTCACCGATTTTCAGAAAGCGGTGAAAAAGATGGAGAAGAAACTGGGGAAAAAGGGACGAATTCTTGTTCGTGCATCGGGGACTGAGCCTGTTATTCGTGTGATGGTGGAAGGGGAGAAGAAAAAGACCATTCAGGCCATGGCCGATGAATTGGGTGAGATGATAGCAAAGGCCTGAATGAGTGTTGCGAGAGGTTGGCTGAATTATGCCCACAACATGGATAAATCAAATTCGATGGCATCAAAAGGTGGCAGAGACACTGTTTGGTCCTCGCTCAGGGTTTCCAGCAAAAGCCATTTGT
>JAOZLI010000543.1 GCA_029934915.1 Desulfocapsa sp.
TGTAAACATACTATACAGTCTTTTGCCATAACGAGCAAAGCGGAAATTAAATTTACAGCAAACAGTGTCCGCACACCTGTTACACTTCCCTTTCATTTGTGGCACCAATCTTGCTAAAAGAACATAAGTGTCAAAAAGACGGCATTCTTTACAGCAACTTAGACAGGAGAATTGTTAATGCGAAATCGACAGCCACCATCCATAGTCAGCCAACAACTCCAGAGCACCAAACTTCTCAGCCACGAAGAAGAAATCCAACACGCCAAAACCATCCGGGACAACTTCTGCGCCATTATCAAAAGCGTACAGAAAATAGAGTCATCATCTCCCAAAATCATAGCGTTACAAAATACAGTTCGTCAATGGGAGAAAAAAGACAATCCTGTCAAGCCTGGAAAACGTCGACTGGATCACATACTAGGCACCCTGGACCCTCTATGCTCCAAGGCTTCGCCCAAAGACGACACGCATGCTCTCTGTGTGGAATTTAAGACGCTGGCCAGCGAGATAGAGGCAGCCAAAGACATCCTGATTACTGCAAATTTACGCCTGGTTTGCTCCATCGCCAAAAACTACACAGACCGGGGTTTAAGCCTTGCAGATCTGGTCCAGGAAGGATGTATTGGACTTATGCGAGCTGTCTTTCGTTATGACCACAACACAGGGCGGCGCTTCTCCACATACGCTTCCTGGTGGATCAGACAGGCCATCACCCGTGCAATCCCGGAAAAAACACGTACAATCAAACTTCCAGCACATTTTATTGTTTCACGTAACCATTTCAATCAAACGTACACTGGTCTCAGAAAACAGCTTGGTAGAAAGCCCACCATGCACGAGTTATCCGAAGGCACTTATATGCCATACAAGAAGATGCTCACCATCATCCAGACCGGCATGGAACCCAGATCTCTCGACGAGCCCATCGGTGAAGATAATCAAAATCTCATGCATGTCCTGGAAAACAAAAACGCAAACAGACCTGACGATGTTGCGATAATTGCTGATCTCCACAAACAAATAGAACAAGTCCTCTCTACCCTGAATCCGAGAGAAGCACAGGTTCTGCGTTTACGTTTTGGCCTGGGTGGTTCAAAGGAATACACCCTTGACGAAGTGGGAAAACAATTCAGCGTTTCACGAGAACGTATTCGTCAAATCGAGCAAGAGGCATTAAAACGTTTGCGACACCCTGCCAGGTGCGACCACATGCGCTGTTTCCTTGAGAACTAAG
>JAOZLI010000544.1 GCA_029934915.1 Desulfocapsa sp.
CCTGGATCCTGCTGACCTTTCTCGGTGCCTTTGGTATCCACCGTTTTTATCAGGGGAAATGGGTCTCCGGCATTCTGTATCTGGTTACCGGTGGATTGTTTTTTATCGGGATCATCTATGATTTCTGGACGTTGAATGAACAGATAGATTTGATAAACAAGGAGAGGTGAAAAACATAGTTTCCCCCAGTAGTGTCCGGTTAGGATTTTGCATGTTAAATAAAAGTAATTATTTTCAAAAAAAGGTATTTTTTTCTTGACAGAATAAAATTTTTTTGCGGCCAAATTTTCCTTAAAAGACAAATCTTTTAAGGAGGTTACAACAATGCCTGTAAAATTTTATTCGCGACGACATATAACACCGACGCACAAACTGTTACTCAAACCGTTACAGCAGATCTTGATTAAAACACCACCACTCAGGTCAAGATCCAACAAACCACTGGCCATGAACACTGAAGAACTACTCAGCATTTTAACATATTACCATCTACAAGACTTCTCATCCGGCAGAGAGTTGCTACAAGCTCTGGAAGAAGATGATTACGCCAGAGAATTTGTCGCGCCAGCTGGCGGCGTTAAACGCTCTACCTTTTTTGATACTGTTAATGACCGCGGTGTAGAACAGCTTCTTTTTGTTTTTACCGAACTACAAAAGCAAGCGACAGGAATACTGCCGTCTCAATATTCAGAGCTTGGTGACCTCGTTGCCATCGATGGGTCCCTTATTGACAGTGTCCTTTCCATGCACTGGGCTGATTATCGGACAAATTCAAAAAAAGCAAAATTGCATTTTGGCCTTGACCTGAATCATGGTATTCCACGAAAACTGTTCTTAACTGAGGGAAATGGAGCTGAAAGGCCCTTTGTCAGCAAAATTATCGAACCTGGCCAGACTGGTGTGCTGGATCGTGGATACCAGGCACATCACTTGTTTGACCAATGGCAGCTCGATGGTTGTCATTTTGTTTGCCGTATTAAAGAATCTACCCACAAAGACATTCTCGAACAATATCCCGTACAGGAAAATTCTCATATTTTTTTCGACGCCAAGGTACTGCTGGGTACTTCCAATGCTAACCAGACCAAAGAACCTGTCCGACTCGTTGGGTATATCGTCGAGGGCAAAGAATACTGGATCGCCACAGATCGTTACGATTTGTCTGCTGAGCAGGTTGCACTGGTGTACAAGCTTCGCTGGGATGTAGAAAGTTTTTTTGCATGGTGGAAACGGC
>JAOZLI010000545.1 GCA_029934915.1 Desulfocapsa sp.
TTCCATACGTAAGAAGTCCATATATCGGCGGACATTAGTTTGGTGAGAGACATTCCCATAGACATCGTACCCTGCAACAAGAGAGTAATATATACGCTCAAGCTGAGGATAATCAATGACCCACATCGTACGAGGCAGTTCTCCAATAACACCACGATGAACAGAAGCAGAGTCAAAGTGTCGATAGATCGTCAACAGTGGGGCATCTTCTGCTTTGTTTCCTTTCCATATCCCTTCGAGTCCTAGACCTTGAGGATAGGTCTTATCATAGAGTTCTTGTTTGGCTTTGAAATAGTTTTTATACTTATTACGGTAAGCATCACTGAAAGTGTGCCAGACACTGAGCATACTTGATTCGATAGGCATGCTGAGATTGTCTGACTGCTCCTGTATGAAGTTAGGGTTTTGTACAGAGAGATCATACTTAGGGTCTTGGAACATGACCCAGAAGTGATCATGTATTACATTGAGTGCCATTTGCCCTCTGCATACAGGACCTCGAATAAAAGTCATGACGATATAGTGATTGTGCTCTAGTAGGAACTGATAACGTGACTGTACGGGAATTTGCGTGAAAGCTACAAAAGGATTGGCAGAGAGTTTACTCTCATATCCTACACGATGAGGCTTTTGATGCCATTTTGGCTTGATAAAGAGTTCCTTGGTTCGTGCCAATTCAGCATCATCAAACTCAACGACCATATGTGTTTTATGGACGATAGTAGAATGGATGCGTCTAAACCGGTAGTAGAACTTCTCTGTTCCCGGGTCATCAAAAGGACGCAAGGTAGGGATGACTTCGATTGGCTGAGGGGAAGGTGTGCTAGAACGAACAAGCTCGTAGAATTCTT
This sequence comes from Desulfocapsa sp., assembly GCA_029934915.1. Taxonomy (GTDB): domain Bacteria; phylum Desulfobacterota; class Desulfobulbia; order Desulfobulbales; family Desulfocapsaceae; genus Desulfocapsa. The sequence goes on from JAOZLI010000545.1 coordinate 852, forward strand.
TAGGGGAACTCTTGAAGTTGATATGGGCGAGAAAATAGTGTTCATAAAGATAACGGGCTGTCATAGCATGTTTGGCATCCGGTGCATTGAAAAACCTTTCCCATTTCCCGATCTCTTTCTTTGCCTGTTTGCTTGGAGAAGTGATCATATTTTGCTGTTGTGCAGTAGGACCTTTAGCTCCCTGAAGCAGCCATTGGTTAATGGTTTCAAACTCTTTTCGTTTGAGTGCAGGGAAACCATAGGGCATACCGTGATTGGGTTTTTTTCTAAGATACTTATCCATCTCTTTTTGATCTTTAGGGCAGATGAGAGTATCGTGTTCAGGGTCATACTCTCCGATGATCTGTGGATTGTCTCGTTTATCACTGAGAAGTTGCATCA
>JAOZLI010000546.1 GCA_029934915.1 Desulfocapsa sp.
TACTTAGCCATCTGAAATTTTACTTTTTACGAGTTTACCAACTGTTCAGATGCACTCTCAAACAGTTACTGACAATTGCTTATACCTATGTTTTATTCTTTATTCCTTCCGCCGCCCGAGATATCAGCCGCCAAAACCTGTTCAATTCGCTCCAGCACTTCGCACCATTTCTCCGCTGTTTCCGGGCCCACCTTCTCAACAAGATCCAGAAATGCGGCAAGTACTGCTGTTTCCATTTGCCCAGCATGCTCCGCTGCGCTGTCAGACAGGCGAACCACAACTTTCCGCCTGTCCTGCTCGCTTCTTTCTCGCAAAAGCACACCCTTTTCAACCAGACGGTCAACCATACAGGAGGCCGATGGCGGAGAGACTTTTAATTTTTCGGCAAGGTGTGAAATCGTCGCGTCAGTACTGGCTTGTACCACCATTACCATCTGTACCTGAGCCATGGAGAGCTCCTCTCCCTTACCCCTGCCGCCTCCGCGATGAAGACCGGACTGAATGGAAAAGATATGATCCTTCAGTTTTCTCCCAGCCTTGGCAATAAAGCGTGCCTGTTCTGTTGGTTTTTTAGTTAGCATGACTAAACAATAGCCTCTCTAATCATTTCCTGTCAAGTTAAAACGAAAACCAACAAGAACAGGGCATTTGTACCCAGACAAAAACACGTATTCTTACCCATCTGAAATGCTAGGAATTCGTAATACAATGACCAATATATAGAGATAAAGTGAAACTGGTTGTAAAGCAGAGACAAAACCACATCGGATTGAGATGACCGCAGAAAAACAGGCAAAGTGGAAAGAAAGGTAACGCAGGCACTAAATATTCAGGAACAACTGGTCGATAAGAAAGATACAGCAATGTTAATAAAGCGCACCACCAAGGATGGAGGGAGTGAACATGACAAGCCGTAAAGCCATTCAAGTCTTAATGCTCAGCCCGATTTATTTCAAACTCAAGCCCTTAGACCGAAAACAACTTATTGAACATTACTGCAACCTGTTTGCTGAGGTATGTAAACGATCCAACAACGGAATATGTGAGAAATCAGATTCGGCTAAAACCTCAGTGTAGTTGTCTTACAAGGCATCCGGTTCAGAGACATACCCGACAAGAATTGCAGCAAGGCTGCTTTACACAGTCTGGAGGTGCTGAAGAAGCTCTACAAATCCATCAAGCTCTCTGGGCTTACCGGTGTGAACGCCCTGCATAAGGAGATACTGCTC
>JAOZLI010000227.1 GCA_029934915.1 Desulfocapsa sp.
CTATGACCTTCGGGTTATGAGCCCGACGAGCTACCAGACTGCTCCACCCCGCGTTGCGTTTATGAATATAAACCTATTGGCGATCTGTGTCAACAAAAAAAGGCACTTAATGTTGAATGAATGATTCTTTATTGTGTTTTTTGAAAAAGCATCGTTTGCAGATTGGCCAAAAGATCCTCGGGGAAGGGGGTGAGTTTGCCTTGCAAATTCACTGCAGCATGTACGGTGTAGCCCCGAGTGAGGAGCCTTTCTTTTTCCATTCCCTCTTCTTTTCTGACTATTTTGTAGGTGAATTTGCAGGAGACCTTTTTTAATTCTACTAATTTTGTTTCGATGATGATCAGGTCGTCATAAAGGGCGGGGGCTTTATAGCGCAGGTAACTTTCTGTGACGGGTAGGATCAGGCCGCGTTTTTCCACATCCTTGTAGGAGCAGATTCTTTCGCGCATCATTTCCGTGCGACCCATTTCTAAAAAACGCAGGTAGTTCCCATTGTAGACAATACCACCGGCATCAGTGTCCCCATAGATGATACGATATTCGAGGCGATGCGGGCTATTGTCCATTTTTTACGCTCTCTGAAGAAGTTTTTTCATCATACTTTCACCATCTGGAAGCGTTCCGTTCGGTTTTGCACCTAGTTCGTTGCCATTGACCTCAGAAAAACTGACCCCGCTTCCCTGTTTTGTTTCGCTTGAATCGTAGAGAAGAACCGGAACCGGAGTGTCTATGTGGGTACGTAGGGATAGAGGCGTGTAATGATCCATGGTGGCAATAACGCGAAAATCTTCATTTCGTGCCCATAAGCCCTGGATAATGGGTGCCGTGATTTTAGAGTCAAAATCCTCAATGGCCTGTAGCTTGTCTGGGAGTGATCCCTGATGGCCAGCTTCATCGGGTGCTTCAACATGCACGAAAACAAAGTCCTTGTCTTCGAGGCATTTTAGCGCAGCATCCGCCTTTCCTTTGTAGTTTGTGTCTATATATCCCGTTGCACCCGGGATATTGATCACCTCAAGTCCGGCATTTACACCTAACCCCTTCAACAAGTCCACTGCGGAGATTAATCCTCCTGTAATTCCATACTGTTCCTGAAGTGTTGGCATGGTCGGAAGCTTTCCTTCCCCCCAGAGCCATATGCCATTACCTGGGTTTTTCCCTTCACTAATTCGTTTTTTATTTACAGGATGATCAGCAAGGATTTTTGAGGAACAATGAAGAAGCTGTTTCCATGCATCATTCTCCATGTAACGAAGCCAGGGGGAAGTGACATCTTTCCCTATATAATCATGAGGAGGAACCGGTTGCATATCAGGGTATGCTCCTTTAACCACAAGTATATGGCGATAGTTGATTCCTGCATGAAACCTGAATTGCTCAGTTCCGCAATGTTCCTGAACAGACTCTATAAGTTCTTTCGCTTCCTGAGTACTGATATGGCCTGCGGAATAATCGATCATTTCGCACGAACTTTCCGTCTGATTCAGGGTTACCAGGTTACAGCGAAAAGCGGTTTCATCATCTTGAAGAGTGATACCCATGGCTGATGCTTCGAGGGGCGCGCGACCAGTATAATATTTGTCTGGCCGGTATCCAAGCAAAGAAAGGTTGGCAACGTCTGATCCCGGTGGGTACCCTTTAGGGACAGTACGTGTGAGAAATAGCTCTCCTTTACGGCAAAGTTCGTCCAGCATCGGTGTGCTGGCAGATGCCAGTGGTGTCAGATTGTTCAGTTCGGGCATGGGAAGATCTCCCATGCCATCACCCACAAGAATAAGGTATTTCATTTTATTCGTTATCAGTCAGGATACGGATTTTGACGGTGGGCTCAGTGCAAGTCTCCAGTGCGTCAATTTCCTTAACAGCTTTTTGCACGGAATATTCGTTTGCCACATGGCTGTGAATAACAATGGCCACCGGGTCAAGTTCATGGCGACTTTTTTGGATTACCGACTTGATGGAGATATTATGTTTGCTGAAAATACCTGAAATAACAGAAAGAACCCCGGGTTTGTCAAGAGCTGTTATGCGGAAATAATAGGGGCAGGTAAGCTCTGACATGGGGGTGATATTCGGAGTGCCAATATTTTCCGGCAGGTAGGAAAGTGCTGGTACCCGGTTGATAGAGCCAGAAAGAATATTGCGGCCAATATCCACAACATCAGCAGCAACGGCGCTGCCAGTGGGCATCATGCCGGCACCCTTGCCATAGAAGAGAACATCTTCAACGGTATCACCGGTAAAATGAATACCATTATATGCGCCATTGATATTGGCCAGCATATGAGAATTGGGAACCATGGTGGGATGAACCCGCGCCTCAACATGATCTCCATGGTGACGGCTTATGGCCAGTAGTTTGATACGGCAGCCAAATTCTCCTGCAAATTCGATATCAATGGGTTTTATTTTTGTGATCCCTTCCGTGTTGATATCGTCAAGGTGAACATGCTTTCCGTAAGCAATGGTCATTAAAATAGCAAGCTTGTGAGCAGTGTCGATCCCTTCCACGTCATAGGTCGGGTCTGCTTCTGCAAAGCCAAGTTCCTGGGCATCTTTCAGTACTTCGTCGAAGGGAACTCCTTCGTCTGTCATTCTGGTGAGGATATAGTTGGCCGTGCCGTTCATAATCCCCATAATGGATTCAATTTTATTGGCGACCAGTCCTTCCTTGAGTGATTTGATAACTGGAATGCCGCCACCAACACTTGCTTCAAAGCCAACCTCAACGTTATTGGCAACTGCCGCTTCGAAAATTTCTTTTCCATGGACGGAAAGCAGTGCTTTGTTTGCAGTGACCACATGCTTTCCATGCTTGATGGCTTCAAGCATGAATGTTCGTGCTGGTTCCATGCCGCCAATCAATTCTACAACAATGTCGATATCGGGATTGGTAAATATTTCGTTTGCATCTTTGGTGAGAACCACGTCGCTAAATTGTTCGGGTAGCTTCTCTGTGACGATGTCTGCTACCATGCCAAGAGAAATCTCGGTGCCAACTTTACGTAGTAGACGATCTTTTTGCTCGTAGAGGGTTTGGGCAAGACCACTGCCCACAGTACCAAAACCAATCAGGCCAACTTGTATTTTTTTCATAGTATTTTTCTTGATTACTGCTCTAGCGTGACTAGAAGGCAGGTGAGTAGGCTGTTATTAAGGGCTCGGAAAGAAATAACTTGACCTGAAAATACCAAGTTATTTCTTACCGAACCCTAAGAAGTGGGAGTTGGCCTCTGCAAGTGATTGCATACATATAATGTATATGTTGCTGGCAAGGGGCTAGCTTCCACAGGTATAGTTATTTCCGCATTGGTCGTGAAAATACACGTTTTGTGCACGAAAGTCAAAAAGTAAGAGGGGAAATTTTAGTGGATAGAATTTCATTTTTAGATTATATTCTCGTTTTTATAATTTGAGTGAGGATTCATTCACAAATTTTCGTTTAATCTGGTACTTTATGCGACTTGTTTGCATGTACCAAAAAACACATATTATTTGCCTAAAGGAGACAATCATGGCTGTAAACATTCTCGCATTTGGACCAAACGGCAGTGGAAAAGGAACTCAGGGTGCCATTGTAAAAGACAAGTATGGCATGGATCACATCGAGTCAGGTGCTATTTTTCGTGAGCACATTAAAGGTGGAACCGAGCTTGGAAAGAAAGCAAAGGCATTCATTGATGCTGGTGATCTGGTACCAGATGATATCACTATTCCTATGGTTCTTGAGACTCTTGCTAAATCCAAGGAAAAAGGATGGCTCCTTGATGGTTTTCCTCGTTCCCTTGCTCAGGCTGAGGCTCTTGACGCAGCACTGAAAGAATCAGGAATGAAGATTGACTACATTATGGAGATTCTTCTTGATCGTGAAATCGCTAAAGATCGCATCATGGGACGTCGTCTTTGTGCCAATGATAATAACCATCCTAACCATATTGCTTTTGATGCGATTAAGCCCGTTGAGAAAGATGGTAAGCTTGTTTGTCGTGTCTGTGGTGGCGAACTCTCTGCCCGTGCTGATGATCAGGACGAAGATGCTATCAACAAACGTCATGATATCTATTATGACACCACCACCGGAACCATGGCTGCGGTTAACTACTTTAAAGGTACCGATTCCAAAGTGATTTCTGTTGATGGTTCTATGGGTATTAAAGAAGTAACCGATGCTATTCTTGCTCAGCTTGACTGATAGCATAATTAGTATTGTGTAGATTTTTGTTTGTTGGACATATCGAAGTGAATCTCGATATGTCCATTTTTTTTGCTTTTTAAGGCGAGATCTTCTAAAATTAGTTTCTAGCTGCTTTCTATAAGAGAAAGCTGGTATCAATTTTGAGTGAGCCTAGGATTCCCATGGGGAGCAAAACGATGGAACAGAGAATTTCAGAAGCGCTTATACATTCCATAATGGCCAAAGAGGCTTTCGTCAAAGAAAGTCGGCAATTACTGA
>JAOZLI010000228.1 GCA_029934915.1 Desulfocapsa sp.
AGGGTGTAAGCTTTCGCATAAAGAGTAACATATTTATTCTCCTGAAAATTGGGTAGATTTTATAATTTACAAGGACTCAACAAGAACCCGTTAACGAACATTAGCAACACTCCTCCCCTTTGTCATCTCTTTTAGGTTCCTGTGCAATTATTACTTTTTACGCAATCATTAATATGTGATACCCTTGCCACATGAAAAATCGGATACTCCTCATTTTCCCGCCCCTTGCCAAAGGGTGCGAACCGCCTGCCGGGATTACAAGAATTGCTGGATTTCTACGGGGCAACGGACATTATTGTTCCCTTTGGGATGCCAATATCGAGGGGCAGGAATATCTGTTATCCCGTGAGCAATGCCCAGCTGACACCTGGAGTAAACGAGCATGGAAAAACAGTCAGTCAAACCTGCGGGAACTACGCAGCAGCGATTTGTATACAAACCAGGATCGTTACCAACGTGCCGTACGGGACAGCAATCGTGCTCTTTCACAGAGTTGCAAGGGGTCCAGTATCAATGTGACACTGGCTGACTATCAAGACAGCACACTTTCACCGCATCAGAGCACAGATCTTCTTCACGCTGCAAAGGAGTACGAGAGTTCTGTTTTTTTTCCGCTCTTCAAACAACGCCTGCCGCATTTACTGGCCGACCCCGATTGTCATTTTATCGGAATCTCCCTCAACTATCTAAGCCAGGCACTGGTGGCATTTGCACTTGCCGGTTTTATAAGAAATAACTACCCTTCTCATTCGCTGATTATTGGTGGCGGACTGATCACTTCCTGGATACGGAGCCCGGAATGGAAAAACCCCTTTGGCAAGCTCTTTGATCACTTTATAGAGGGTGCCGGAGAAATACCTTTACTGCAATTGCTGGGGGATGATACAAAAGTCACTCACCAAGCTCCTGATTTCACAGACTTGCCACTACAAAACTATTTATCACCCGGATTAATACTTCCCTACAGTGCTTCCAGCGGGTGCTACTGGAACCGCTGTTCTTTCTGCCCTGAGAAGGCCGAAGGCGGCCGCTACACAAAACTGACATCTGCACAGGTAGTAAAGGATCTCAAGCAGTTAAAGGAAAAGTTTTCTCCACGCCTGATTCATATGCTCGACAACGCCGTAGCACCCTCACTGATGAAAGAACTCATTCAGAATCCCATTGGCGTTGACTGGTATGGATTTGCCAGGGTCAGTCCAGAGCTTTGCGACATTGACTTTTGCGAAAAGTTACACTCTACAGGTTGCCTGATGCTTAAACTCGGCATCGAATCCGGATCGCAAAACGTACTTGACGCCATGGACAAGGGGATCAACCTGGAACAGGTCGAGAAATGTCTTATGACACTCAAGGCTGCAGGCATTGCCACCTATGTGTATTTACTTTTTGGCACCCCCGCAGAAACGTTGACAGAAGCGAGACAAACCCTCGATTTTACGGTTCGCAATGCCAGTCGTATTGGTTTCTTAAATTTAGCTGTTTTTAATCTGCCGCGAAATAGTGCTGAAATAGAGACCTTGCAAATCCACAACTTTTCAAATGGCGACTTAGGGCTGTACTCTGATTTCGTGCATCCTAAGGGCTGGAACCGAAAAGAGGTTCGTAATTTTCTAACGCAGGAGTTTAAAGTAGAGCCCGCAATCAGAGAAATTCTTCAGCGAGATCCTCCTTTTTTCACCTCAAATCATGCTGCATTTATGGTAAACGTTCAACAGCACCCCCGGATTCGTCCGGTCAAGCATCCTCACATAGGCGAGCTATAGATTCGTCGGTTTGCCTGAACGAATCCGGGGGTGCTGGTAAACGTTTACACTTGAGAACACAATTTAATAGAAACAACAAAATGAACAAAAAACGTATAGTCGTAATTGGCGGAGGAGCTGCAGGCTTAATGGCTGCAGGACAGGCAGCAGAATGTGGAGCGGATGTTATTCTCCTTGAAAAAATGAAACGGCCGGGACGCAAGATATGCATCACTGGCAAAGGACGCTGCAATATCACCAACAGTGCTGCTATTCCTGACTTTATTGAGCATTTTGGGAAGAATGGGCGTTTTTTACGACAAGCCTTCGCCAGGTTTTTTTCCACTGAGCTCGTTCACTTTTTCGAAGAAAAAGGCCTTCCAGTGACCCTTGAACGTGGCGGGAGATACTTTCCTAGCAGCGGCAAGGCACCCGACATTCTCAACCTCTTTCTACGCTGGCTCAAAAAACTCCCTGTTCAAATCCGTCTCAACAGTCGGGTCAAAGAATTCGTCATCAAAGACGCACGCATACAGGCTGTGAAAACCACAAAAGAAACGATTCCCTGCGACGCTGTAATCCTGGCCACAGGTGGGGCATCCTACCCAAGCACCGGGTCAACAGGTGATGGATATGCGCTCGCTGAATCTGCAAGACACTCTGTTGATGCCATTCGCCCCGCCCTTGTTCCCCTTGAAATCAGCGGTGGTATCGAACCATCACTTATTGGACTTGAGCTCAGGAATGTTGAAACGAAATTATTCATAAATAACAAACAAAAACGAAAACTCTTTGGAGAGTTACATTTTCTAAAGACTTCTTTAAGTGGGCCGACGATTTTAACGCTCAGCGGTGATGCTGTGGATGCTCTGCGTGAGGGCAAAAAAGTGTCCATCGGCCTTGATTTAAAACCAGCTCTCAGCGAACAAAAACTCGACAATCGTCTTATTCGAGACTTTGAGAAACGACACAAAGAACAGTTTTCCGAAGTACTACGCGGCCTGATGGCAGCCAAACTGGTCCCCTTTTGTCTTCAACAAACCGCAATCCCAGCAGACAAACTGGCTGGTGAGATCACTAAAAAAGAGCGTAAAAAATTCCTGCAATGGCTTAAAAATAATCGTATGGAAGTGAGCGGACATCGACCTTTCAGTGAAGCAATTGTTACGGCAGGGGGGATAAAGCTAAAAGAAGTTGATCCCAAAACCATGGAATCAAAATGTACAAAAGGATTGTATCTTGCGGGGGAAGTACTCGATCTTAACGGAAACACCGGAGGATATAATCTTCAGGCGGCCTTTTCAACAGGATGGCTGGCAGGACAGGCGGCAGCAAAAGAATAGGCTGTGACCATTTAGAATGACCACAGCCATAGTCCCAGAAAAACAGTATGCATAATCGTTTAGCAGACACACTGATTTACGGTAAAACTACTTTGTAAACGCTTACCAGTGCCTCATATTTGTTCATTTAGGACTGCATAGCATATGCAGTTATATGTGAGCCGATCGAAATGAACAAAGATGGGGTGCTGGTGAACGTTTACAGTTATGCGATGGAAACGAGCTCCAGTGCAAAGATAAGATTCTTACCAGCAAGAGGGGGATTGGCATCGAGAATAATAAAATCATCAGTAATATCTAACACTTCAACGCTCATCAATTGACCTTCAGCGCCCCCCACCTCCATCTTCTGTCCAATTTCAGGACTTAAATCTTCAGGAACCTGATCAATTGGAACCTGCATTACCATTTCAGCATTGTGAGGACCGTAGGCATTTTCATAGGGAATAGTGACTGTCTTTTTCTCACCCACTTCCATACCCGTCAATGCCGCATCAAAACCGGGAATAACCATACCTGAACCTAACTTCACATCAAGGGGATCCTTGCCCTCTGAAGAATCAAATACTGTCCCGTCTTCCAGGGTTCCGGTATAGTTTACCTTGACATTATCGCCTTTTTTACACTGTGCCATGTGTTCAACCTCTTTCATCATTAAATTATATTGTACTACTCTTATTTTTTTAAGGACAGCAGACTAGCATATTTACATCAAAAATGATAGGAGCTATCTTCGACTCGTTCCCGGATAGACTGACAAATAGCAGAAACGGATTGTTCAGTGCAGGAAACAACAAGATCCGCATGTTTTTGATAGAGTGGTAAACGCTCTGCGAAAAGCTGTGCAAAACTCTGATGCTCACTTTTTACGAGCCCCCTGCTACTGAAATCAGCAACTCTTTGCTGCAGAATGGGCAAACTGACGTCGAGAAGAACAAATACAGACGAACGCTTCAGGTGTCGCATTCCAGCATCGCTGTAAATTGCACTACCGCCGGTTGCAATCACATGATTTTTTTGCGCCATGGAACAAATCACACGTTCTTCAAGCTGTCGAAAGCCCTGCACGCCAAGATCAGATAATATATCCTGCAAGGGTGTCTGCTGATCCTCTTCAATGAGTGTATCAATATCGACAAAGTCAAGACCAAGGAGTCTGGACAATTCGACACCAATGGTGCTTTTTCCGGCACCAGCCATGCCAATAAGGACGATATTGCTTTTCTTTTTCTGCATAAGTAATTATTTAAGGGTACCTTGAAGAATTAGATTTTTCGTTCAATGTCGAAACATTTGTATATTTTTTCCACAGGCATATAGTTGATATTCCGAGGACAAAGTACTCGACTCTCTTAATATGT
>JAOZLI010000547.1 GCA_029934915.1 Desulfocapsa sp.
GAGATGCTGAAGGGGATGTTTGGAAATCAACCTCAGCAGTGACCTTTGTTTCAGTCTGCAAAAGGGGTACATGGGAGTAACGCTTGATCGCTGCGTAAACGGTCAGCTTGTTGTTTTTCCTTGAATAGAACAGTTCAGCCATTAAAAAAAGGAGTTCTCCATGAAACAATTCTTGCGTTTTGGGTTTATCGCCGTTTTCCTGGTTATTTGTGTTTCTTGCTCTACCTTCAGTGTAAATACCGATTACAACCCTGCCTATGATTTTACAAAGCTAAAGACATACGCCTGGCTCAACAATGGCAAGGCACCGGCAAGTGATACCAGGATCAATAATGATCTTGTTATTGAGCGGGTGCAAACAGAAGTTGAGCGAACTCTTGCAGCCAGAGGGTATACGAAAACTTCGGGTGCATCGGCTGATTTTATGGTGAGTTGGCTCGGGGCCATTGATAAGAAACTGCAGATGCAGTCAATCGATCATTTGTACAATCCTTACGGATATGGCGCTCTGTCACGGGATCCATACCGGGGTGGCAGTACAATGGGAACCACGACAAGCAGCGAGTATGAAGTCGGAACTTTGATTATTGATATTCTTGATCCTGCAGGACGTAAGTTGATCTGGCGCGGCACTGGTAAAGATCGTCTTGATGGCACTGGTGATCCTGAGAAAATTACCAAGAGAATTAATGAAGCAGTAACTGCAATCATGAAAGATTTTCCTCCTGTTAAATAGTGTCTGTCCAGAAAGGAGAATTTTTGTTCTAAATCGAGTGAGGTTCTGTGCATTATTCACAACAGACAGGAGAAGAGGTTCTTGCTGACTTGGGCTCTCAGGCTAGTGGACTGAGCACTGAAGAGGGGCGTGGGCGTCTTCTACAGTATGGACACAATGTACTGGAGACCGGTAAGGCTGTTAATCCTCTTGTACTTTTCTTTGAGCAGTTCAAAAGTTTCATTATTTACATTTTACTTTTCGCCGTTGTCTTTTCTCTCCTGATTGGCGAATACGTTGATTCCATTCTAATCCTCACCATTCTTCTGGCCAATGCTTTGATTGGTTTCTTTCAGGAACTGAACGCCTATCGTTCACTTGAGGCTCTGAAAAAGATAACAGCCCTCCGGGCCACTGTTTTTCGTGAAGGGAAAAAGGCTGTTATTGATGCCGCTGATCTGGTTCCGGGTGATATTATTGAGCTTGCTGCAGGTGATAAGGTTCCTGC
>JAOZLI010000548.1 GCA_029934915.1 Desulfocapsa sp.
ATGAGCGACATAAAAAAAATGTACACCACCATCCTGGGCGACAGTTTCCCCATGGATATGACCATTTCCTTTGGTGACCAGAAACTCGTTTATAAAAAACGCACCTGGGGCATCAAAATGGAAGACGGAAGCATTGACGAACGCGGAATCCGATATGGTGAAAACCCAGATCAGGAAGCAGCCCTTTACGAACTGGTAAACGGTAACCTGAGCCTTGGTGACTGCTCATTTATTGAACCTGGTAATGGTCTGGTTTCTGCAATCACCGCAGAAGATATGCTGCAGGTTGGTAAACATCCTGGAAAGATCAATCTTACTGATGTTGATAACGGACTGAATATCATCAAATACCTGGTGGATAAACCTGCCGCGGTAATTCTTAAACACAACAACCCCTGTGGTTGTGCAATTGGTGACACCCTGGCTGAAGCTTACAGCAAAGCCAATCGCTGTGATCGTATCGCTGCTTTTGGTGGTGCTGTTATCATGAGCCAGGCCGTTGATAACGATACTGCCAGAATGATGGCAAAAAATTATCTTGAAGTTGTCTGTGCTCCGGAATTTGAAGAGGGAAGCCTTGAAATCCTCGCTGCCAGAAAAAACCTGCGTGTTATCAAAATGGGAGCCATCGATAGACTGGCTGATTTTGAAAAATTTCGTTTCGTAGATTTTAAATCTCTTATTGATGGCGGTCTCATCATCCAGCAGTCAGCTGTCAACTCCATTCGTTCCATTAACGACCTTCAGCCAGCCACTGCCACCAGAAAAGGCGTAGAATACAAATGTGATCGCGAGCCCACCAGCCAGGAAATCGACGATATGATTTTTGGCTGGGCCGTTGAACATGGTGTTACTTCAAACTCCGTTCTCTACATCAAGGATGGTTGTACCGTAGGAATTGGAACCGGCGAGCAGGATCGTGTTGGAGTTGCTGAAATTGCGGTACATAAAGCATATATTAAATATGCTGATATCGTCTGTTTTGACACCCACAAAATTCCTTACGCTGATCTTTGCCTCGAAATCACTCAAGGCAAACGGGACAAGTCCGAGAAAGAAGCAATCGACGCCAAGGTCCAGGAAGATCGTGCGAACCTGCCAGGATCCGTTATGATTTCTGACGCCTTCTTCCCCTTTAGAGATGGAGCGGATGTTGGAATCGACCAGGGCTGCACCGCCATTCTTCAGGCAGGTGGCTCCATGCGTGACTCTGATGT
>JAOZLI010000549.1 GCA_029934915.1 Desulfocapsa sp.
TTGAATAAACGAATTGGCTACGTGCGTAATTGAAAGTTCATCACTTTTACTCCCGCACTACACATACGTGTGCCGAGAAGCAATGAACGGCAAATAAAATTCATTGCATGCTGTAATTGAGATGGTGGAATCTGCCAAGGGGCAGATGACCCACTGAAGTCGTCTTGCAGGAGAGGGTTTCAAACCGCCTAAAGGTGCTGTGGTAAAGAGCTATGGTGCTGAGCGTTTAGGAGAAGGCAGTCCAAGAGATTGTCAGGTATGAATAAAGGAGATGAACTAACCGTAACCACTGATGAGGTGTCGAGAAAGTGCAACATTCTGTCAAAAGCTGCAGAGGTATGAATGCAGTGATAAGTGTGGAGGAAACCTGTTTACTGTTCACACGGCAGGCGTCATTCAGGTGGCATGAACTTTATTCAGGCTCAATTACGGAACTCGGGAACCTGCATATAAATGCAAAGGGAAATACACAATGGAAGCACTCCAGAGGTAGAATACCAATATTATATGCAGAGACGGACTAATCCGTAGTAGTGATGAAGCTCTTGTAATGAGGGTGGAGCAAAGGGATTAGGTTATACAGTGTCATAACATTTAACAACTCAGAAAGAGGATGAATTTATGGAATGAGACAAAATCAATACCGATAAGCCGCCAAATGGTATGGGAGGCTTATAAGAAGGTGAGAGCGAACAAAGGGAGTGCAGGAGTGGATTCGGTTAGCATGGAAAAGTTCGATGCAAACAGGTCTGATTACCTGTACAAACTTTGGAACCGTATGGCATCAGGGAGTTACTTCCCTCCACCGGTCAAAGAAGTAGAGATAGACAAGAAAGACGGTAAAATCCGAAAACTTGGAATCCCTACCATTAGTGACAGGGTTGGTCAGATGGTAGTTAAAGATTATATTGAACCCCGTCTGGAAAAGGTATTCAGTCCAAATTCTTATGGTTACCGTCCAAAGAAGAATGCCCATCAGGCATTGGAATTGGTACGGACAAATTGTTGGAAGACAGACTGGGTAATTGATATGGACATTAAAGGGTTCTTTGATAATATTGACCACTACAAACTGATGCTTGCAGTAGAGAAACATGTACCTGAGAAATGGGTAGGCCTCTACATTAAACGATGGCTCAATATGCCTGTGCTAACAAAGTTGGGAGAACTGGTTGAAAAACAAGGCAAAGGAACGCTACAGGGAGGTGTAATTAGT
>JAOZLI010000550.1 GCA_029934915.1 Desulfocapsa sp.
TTTCAACAAAGAAAATTTACAATGTTCCATCATTTAATCAATTATGGAAACCATTACTTACTGTTTTACCGGAAGCACCACCGCTGGTATCTGGCTCCAACAGGCCTTTACAACTTGATTTCGAACACCAGCTTAAAACTTTAATCTTTTTTCATTTGGAAGAGCATGATTCAGCGCAACATCTTTTGCAAGTGCTAGAAGATGATGATTTCGCACGAGAAACAATTGCACCTAAAAAGGGGATCAAAAAAAGTTCGTTTTCGGAGGCAATCAATAACCGTGGGCTTGAACAACTTTTATTTGTATTTTCTACATTGCAGGCAAAAGCTAGAAACACGATACCGACACAATTCGCGGGGCTTGGCGAACTGGTGGCTATTGACGGCTCTTTAATTGATGCTTGCCTTACAATGCTATGGGCAGATTATCGAAAAGATTCAAAAAAAAGCCAAAGTACATCTTGGTTTTGATATCAACCGTTCAATACCAAGAAAACTGTTTTTAACAAACGGAAAGGGAGATGAACGTCCTTTCGTCAGTCAAATATTAGAACCTGGTGAAACAGGTGTTCTTGACCGTGGCTACCAACATCATCGACGGCATAAAATACTGGATTGCAACTGATCGATTCGACCTAACTGCTGAAGAGATCGCATTAATATACCAACTTCGATGGGAAGTCGAAAAGTTTTTTAAATGGTGAAAACGGCACCTACATGTTTATCACCTGATTGCCCAAAGTGAATATGGTTTAATGGTACAAATCTTAACGGGTCTCATTACGTATTTGCTCCTGGCTATTTACTGTCAAGAACAGCATGGTGAAAAAGTTAGCATTAAAAGAGTTCGTGAATTGCGTGCAAAAATTAACAATGAACTTGCTCATTTAACTGTTACCTATCATATTTGCCAGAATTACGACTACGATATGAAGGAATATTGGCACTATGCAAATTCCTAACCGGAAGTCACTGGGTCACACCAAACAAAAAGGCAACATTGAAAGCTTACCGTCTGTATGATGACGACATTGCCAGGTTGAAAAAGATAACTGCAACCATGAACAGGGAAAGTCATCGACACATTAGCGAGACTGCAGCAATCAGGGCTTTACTCGTACTAGGAAGTACTGCTACTGGGGAAAGGCTTTTGAATGCGCTACGGAAAACGATATAACTTTATATACTGATTGTGCTATACAAACATATAGCG
>JAOZLI010000229.1 GCA_029934915.1 Desulfocapsa sp.
AGGAGCAGGAACGAGGAATAACGATAACCTCTGCTGCAACAAGTTGTACCTGGAAGTCCAAAAGAATTAATATTATTGATACACCCGGTCATGTTGATTTCACGGTTGAGGTGGAACGAAGCCTTAGGGTTCTTGATGGTGCAGTAGCCGTTTTTTGTGCCGTAGGCGGGGTTGAGCCACAATCTGAAACAGTTTGGAGACAGGCTGATAAATATGCAATTCCCCGAATCGCATTCATCAATAAGATGGATCGAGTTGGGGCAGACTTTGATCGTGTTGTAACAATGATGGAAGAACGACTCGGAACTAACCCTGTCGTTATCCAGATTCCTGTCGGAAAAGAGTCCGAATTTGAAGGTGTGATTGACCTGATCGAAGGTAAGATGTACGCCTTTGACGAAGAATCACTTGGACAGGAAGTCATAGAAAAAGAAATCCCGGAAGGATATCGGGACAGATTCACGGCCGCACATATGAGGCTCATCGAGAAGTTGGCCGACTTCGATGATGAGATCATGGAAAATTTCCTTGAAGATACTGATGTATCTAAGACAGAGATTTATCGTGCGCTAAGAAATGCAACACTGAACCTGAACCTGGTTCCAGTTTTATGTGGTAGCGCATTTAAAAACAAAGGTATACAACCTCTGTTAGACAGCATCGTTCACTACCTGCCATCACCATTGGATGTTCCTCCAATGGTTGGTCTTGGAAAAAATGGCGAAGAGATTAGCAGAAAAGCCGACGCTAAGGAAAAACTTTCAGCGTTGATATTCAAGCTGATGAGTGATGCTTTTGTTGAAAACCTTGCTTTTGTCCGTATCTATTCAGGAATTCTCAAGGTTGGAGACAAAGTATTTAATCCTGTCAAAAAGAAGAAAGAAAAAATTAGCAAGCTGATTCGTCTTCATGCTAACAAGAGGGAAGAGGTCGATACCCTGAAGGCTGGTGATATCGGGGCTATAATCGGGCTCAAATTTTCCACTACTGGAGATACCCTCTGTAGCAGCGGTGATTATATTATTTTGGAAAGCATGGAATTTCCAGAACCTGTGATTGGCGTTGCCATTGAAGCAAAGAGTAAAGCAGACGAAAAGAAACTAGCTGAGACGCTAGCAAAAATAGCCCTGGAAGATCCATCGTTTAAAATTGCAATAAACGAGGATACGGGACAGACAATTATTTCCGGGATGGGTGAACTTCACCTTGAAATCATTGTAGACAGATTACTGAACGAATTTAAGGCGAATGCAAATGTAGGCAAACCCCAGGTATCCTATAAGGAGACCATCTCGGCCACGGCTGAGGGAGAAGGGAAGTTTGACCAGCAGACAGGAGCAAAAGGCCAATATGGTCATGTTGTTTTAAAGGTTGAACCCCTCGAAAGAACAGAAGGGGTTGTTTTTGAATGTCATGTTAAAGAGGATCAGGTACCAGCACAATTTCTTGGCGCCATTGAAAAGGGAATTCGTGATAGCCTGGATGCCGGTCCACTAATCGGCTACCCGGTTACAGATATTAAGGTTACGCTCATTGGCGGTTCCTATATAGAGGATGAATCCACTGAAATGGCATTTGGTATCTCATCGGCCATGGCAATACGCAGGGTAACTGCAGAGGCTAAACCTTTATTACTTGAGCCGATTATGAGTCTTGAGATTACATGTCCTGATGAGTATCTTGGGGATATGATGAATGATCTTAACTCCAAGAGGGCAAAAGTGGTTGGTGTTGAAACCAGCGATGGTTTGCAGGTTGTAAGGGCGCACGCACCATTGGCTGAGATGTTTGGATACTCAACATCGTTGAGATCAGCAACTCAGGGCCGGGCGAACTTTACAATGCAGTTTGAGAAATATGACGTTGTCCAGAAGAATAGGGCCGACGAAATTATAAGAAAAATCAGAGGAATATAGCTCATTCATTTTGAGGAAAGACTATGTCAAAAGAAAAATTTGAAAGGACTAAACCGCATGTCAATGTAGGTACTATAGGTCATATTGATCATGGTAAAACTACTCTGACTGCTGCAATTACAGCTGTACAGGCTACCAAGGGATTAGCGGAATTTACTGATTTCAGTAATATCGATAAAGCTCCTGAAGAAAAAGAGCGTGGAATTACCATCGCCACTGCCCATGTTGAGTACGAGACTGAAAAACGTCACTATGCCCATGTGGATTGTCCAGGCCATGCTGACTATATTAAGAACATGATCACTGGTGCAGCTCAGATGGACGGCGCGATTCTGGTTGTTGGTGCTGATGATGGTGCCATGCCTCAGACCCGTGAGCATATCCTTCTTGCCCGTCAGGTTGGTGTTCCTGCAATTGTTGTTTTCCTGAACAAATGCGATATGGTTGATGACGAAGAGCTTATCGAACTCGTTGAGATGGAACTTCGTGAGTTGCTTGACAAGTATGAGTTTCCTGGTGATGATATTCCAATCATCCACGGTTCTGCATTAAAAGCACTCGAGAATCCTGAAGATCCAGATGCCGCAAAATGCATAAATGAACTCATGGATGCTATCGATTCTTATATCCCTGAACCAGAACGAGATGTAGATCAGCCTTTTCTTATGCCGATTGAAGATGTGTTCTCCATTTCCGGTCGTGGAACTGTTGCCACCGGTCGTGTTGAACGTGGCATCATTAAGGTTGGTGAAGAAATTGAGATCGTAGGAATTAAAGAAACAGTAAAGACCACTTGTACTGGTGTTGAGATGTTTCGTAAACTTCTCGATGAAGGTCGAGCAGGTGATAATATCGGTGCACTTCTTCGTGGTGTTAAGCGCGAGGAAATTGAGCGTGGCCAAGTACTCGCTGCACCTGGAAGTATCAACCCTCATACCAAGTTTAAAGCAGAGTGTTATATCCTTGGAAAAGATGAGGGTGGAAGACATACTCCATTTTTCAATGGGTATCGTCCTCAATTTTACTTCAGAACAACAGACGTAACGGGTGTCATCACTCTCCCAGATGGTGTAGAGATGGTAATGCCTGGTGATAACGTTCATGTTAATGCTGAACTCATCACTCCGATTGCCATGGAGGTCGGCCTTCGCTTTGCTATTCGTGAAGGTGGAAGAACAGTTGGTGCCGGCGTTGTTAGTGAAATCATCGAATAAGGAAGATCATGATACCTACAGATAAAATTCGTATTCGCCTCAAGGCGTATGATCACAAACTTCTTGATCTGTCAACCCATGAGATAGTTGAGACCGCAAGACGTACCGGAGCTGCTGTTGCAGGACCCATACCATTGCCAACCTCAATCAACAAATTTTGTGTCCTTCGGTCACCACATGTTGATAAAAAATCTCGGGAGCAGTTTGAGATGAGAACCCATCGTCGTCTGATCGACATCCTTGAGCCGACTCAACAGACAATTGATATGTTGATGAAACTTGAGTTGTCTGCAGGTGTTGACGTGGAGATTAAACTGCCATAGCGATTTTTAATCGCTTAATTTGAAGATGTATAGGTAAGATTATGCCGAAGACAATGGGCTTATTAGGTAAGAAAATTGGTATGACCCGCGTATATAATGATATGGGTGCTGTTATTCCCGTTACTGTTATAGAAGCTGGACCCTGTAAAGTGCTACAGGTTAAATCAGAATCCATAGATGGCTATAATGCGATCCAGGTTGGTTTTGGTGCCAAGAAAGCAAAGAATGTAACAAAACCTCTTGCTGGACATTTTAGTAAAGCTGACGCTGAAGGTTTTTATAATATCAGGGAATTCAGAATTCAGAATCCTGATGATTATACTGCCGGTCAGGATATCAGTCTAGATGAACTGTTTAAAACCGGTGATATTATAGACGTTCAGGGTACATCCAAAGGTAAAGGTTTTCAGGGTGTTATGAAACGTCACGGATTCAAAGGTGGCCCCGGTGGTCATGGTTCCAAGTTTCATCGTGCTCCTGGATCTATTGGTTGCAGCGCCTGGCCTGCCAGGGTAGTTAAAGGAAAAAAAATGCCTGGTCGGATGGGTAATGATACCGTTCTGAAAAAAAATGTACTCGTAGTTGATGTTCGCAGTGATGATAATATCATCCTGGTGAAAGGACCAGTACCAGGAGCAAAACAGAGTCTTCTGAAGCTTTTCAGCAAGTAATCAGCCGAAAGTGTTTGATCGGTTCAAGGAGTAAAGAATGTCTAGCGTAGATGTAGTAAATACCAGCAACGAAAAAGTCGGCGAAATTGAGTTGAATGCCGATGTATTCGATTTGCCTGTTAAGGAGCACCTGCTTCACGATGTCGTTCGTATGCAGCGTGCCGTAAAACGTGCAGGAAACTCCTGCACAAAGACAAGAGTTGAAGTTCGGGGCGGTGGTGCGAAACCATGGCGTCAGAAAGGTACAGGACGGGCACGTGCTGGTACCAGAAACTCTC
>JAOZLI010000551.1 GCA_029934915.1 Desulfocapsa sp.
ATCTTGCCAACTACTTTTTGACAACACAATTGAGCCAACTTGAAGCATTATCAATTGTAGAGTCACGAATATCAAAGAAAGATATCCTCACACTTAAAGCAAAAGTTACCAAAATATTAGATGCTGTACCCAAAAAGCAGACAGTACCGGAGTGGGATACTGTCAAATTATAAATCAGAGTAGAAGTATACAATGGGGTCGGGCCAAGCCATCAATTATTTCGAGATTTCGAGGGGTCGGACCACGGCATCTGACTGTTTTATCATCAAAGTATGCCGTAAAATACTAATTTTTCTCCCTTAGATGCTCCTTTTTCACCTTAAAAAGACCTTTTAAGGAATTAGAGATTACTGGGACAGAAACTGAATCAAACTTATTTATGCCGAGAGCGCACAGACACTACATACCGGGATGCGTCTGGCACATCACCCACAGGTGCCATAAGCAGGAGTTCCTGCTCAGTTTTGAAAAAGACAGGAAACGATGGCGTCACTGGCTCTTTGAGGCAAAAAAACGGTACGGCTTGTGTGTACTCAACTCTATTGTAACCTCGAATCATGTTCACCTTCTGGTTGTCGATACTGAAAAGGACGTTATTGCCAAGAGCCTGCAGTTGGTTGCTGGAAGAACCGCCCAGGAGTTTAACCAGCGTAAAAAGAGAAAAGGAGCCTTCTGGGAAGACAGGTACCATGCCACTGCAGTGGAAACGGATGAGCATCTGGCAAAATGTATTGTCTATATTGATCTTAACATGGTACGGGCAGGAGTAGTGAAACATCCCTCTGAATACAGGTTAAGCGGGTTTAATGAAATCCAGAATCCACCAAAACGATATACAGTAATTGACAGGAAGGCTCTGCTGGATCTTTGTTCCATAAACAATCATGAGCGTTTCCGGCAAGAGCATAGGCACTGGGTGGAGGCAGAGTTACAGGCTGACGTTAAGAAAAGAAAGAGCCTTTGGAGCGAATCAATTGCGATTGGCAGCGAGTGCTTTATAGAAAAGATACAGCAGCAACTTGGCTTACGAGCCAAGGGACGCACGGTTGTCTCAGCAAAGGAAGGGATTATTTTGAAGGAGGCTTCAGTCCCTTACAATACGCTTTTTGAGGGTGAAAAGTGTACTCTAAGGCCAGATAATAGCTGTTTTATTGACTTAAATGGCAGCAATTCAGGCTGATAGCTTGGTCCGACCCTGTTTGATGAG
>JAOZLI010000552.1 GCA_029934915.1 Desulfocapsa sp.
TCATCCACAACAATACCAATGGCTAGTACGATACCAAAAAGAGTGATCATGTTGATGGAAAAACCGATCATTCCCATGGCGGCAAAGGTTCCAATCAGAGAAACCGGTATGGTGATGATGGGAATTAAGGTCGCACGCCAGTCTTGAAGAAAGACAAAAATAACGATTAATACAAGAACAATGGCAATCCAAAGGGTCTCTTCAACTTCTGCGATGGCCTCCTCAACAAAGAGAGTGGTATCAAAGGGGATTTCGTATTCAAGATCTTCCGGGAAGGATTTGGATAACTCCTCCATCTTTTCTGTTATGGCCTCTTTCAGGGCAATGGCATTGGCACCGGGCAACTGATAGATCATCATCATGGCGTTTTCATTGCCGTTGAGCCTGGTATCAAAACTGTAATCGCTTGATTGCATCTCCACACGAGCCACATCTTTTACACGGGTGATTCCACCACCGAACTCTTGTTTAAGGATAATGTTTCCAAATTCTTCCGGGTCACTTAAACGTCCCAGGGTATTAATAGTGTATTGGAATGGTTGTCCTGAAGGGGCGGGAGGTGCACCAATCTGTCCGGCCGCCACCTGCACGTTCTGTTCGCGAAGGGCATTGGCAACATCGCTTGTGGTCAAATTTCTTGCCCGTAACAGATCAGGATCAAGCCAGATCCGCATGGAATAGTCGCCAGCACCAAAGGCACCCACATCACCGACTCCGGGGATACGTGAGATTTCGTCTTTTAAGCGTAGTGTTACGTAATTACTAAGGAAATATTTGTCGTAGGTCTTGTTGGGTGAGGTGATCGTCACCATCAGTACAATGGAGTTTGATCGTTTTTTGGTGGTGACACCAATGTTTTTAACTTCTTGAGGGAGTTTCGCAAGGGCAATGGCCACCCGGTTCTGCACGAGAACTGCTGCCATATCGGCGTCTGTTCCGGTTTCAAAAGAAACGGTGAGATCATAGGTGCCGGAGTTGGTGGAGGTGCTGGACATATAAATCATGCCTTCTACACCGTTCACCTGTTGTTCAATGGGGGCAGCCACTGTGTCTGCAATAACCTGTGCATTCGCACCAGGATAAGCAGTTGAGACCTGAACCGTTGGCGGGGCAAGCTCCGGGTATTGCGCAATGGGCAGGCCAATAAGGGTAACGACACCGGCTAAAACAATGATAAGCGCAATGACTGACGCAAATATTGGACG
>JAOZLI010000553.1 GCA_029934915.1 Desulfocapsa sp.
CGCTGTGACTTATAATAGACCTCAACTTCGCCTGAGTTGTATTGAACTTCTACATGCTGTCCAATGTACCGGAACGGGACACTGTAGTAGTTTTTGTCTTCGTGTAAATACACAAAGCCCATCTTTTGGACTTTTGCCTTTTTGTATTCTTTCAGTTCATAAGGCTGCGGTGGGAGTGCTGTAAGATAAGGCTTTTCAATATCCAAAAACTGTTTGCTGCGGCTGGTTTCCAGAAGCTTCATCAGGTAATCGTTGTACTGGACTAGTTTTTCCCTAATAGCTTCATTTAAGGATTCAATACTAAAAAATGTCATTTTGCTCAAGGGATAAAAAATGCGTTGGTAAACCAATTTGACAGCACCTTCTACAAGGGCTTTGTCTTGTGGTGAATAAGACCTTGTAGGGTTTATGCTTGTCTTGTAATGGACTGCCAAAGACTTCAGGCTTTTGTTTAAAACGGCTTCATATTTACTGGCTTTGTTTACCGCTGATTTTAGGTTGTCGGTTACTATGGCTTTGGGGACTCCGCCAAAGTATTCCAAACAGTGGTTCATGCAAGAGATAAAATCTTCTTTCTTCTGGCTCCTGGTAGCTTCAACATAAGTGTACTGACTTGCAGGAAGGATAGCTACAAAAACTTCTACTTCGGTAAGCTCTCCTGTTTGCTTATTGGTAATCTGTAGTTTCTTACCTGTGTAGTCAACATATACTTTGTCGCCAACTTTATGGATCAGCTTGCCGCTGGCTTTTACTTTGTCCCTCCAGCGGGCAAGGTGCTCGTTGAACTGGCTGTAGCCATATCCACCGGGATGCTTGTTCAGGTACTCCTGCCAGAGAACCTGACGTGTACATCCAGGCTTTTTTAGCTCTTTTTCAAAATAGGTAAAGTACCCGGAAAGAATGCTGTACCTCGCTGTATTTAACGGTTCACTGGCAGGAAATAATTCTTTTAATGTGTTGTCATCATGCTCCAGCAAACTACCGTAATCAAGGCCGGAAGCCTCGAATAAACGAACATAATGATTGATCGTGTTGCGGTGAATGCCCAATAACTTCTCACAGAAACGGTTGCTCTCACCTTTTTCTTTTAACAATAATAATTGTCTTAATTCCATAATATCTACCTTTTTTGCGGCCATAACCTTTGAATTTTTGTTCAAAGACTATACGGTAGAAATTACATCTGTTTTATGTGGCACAATAA
>JAOZLI010000230.1 GCA_029934915.1 Desulfocapsa sp.
AGGACTCGTTCAACAAACCCAAAACATATCTACTGCAGACCCCGTTCAAAATTAAACACTGTTGTCCCTGGAATAGTACTATCCTCATAAAATGCCTGTATAATTTCCTGCCCCTCAGGGTTTAACAATCCTATCCCCCTTAAGTCCAACACAAAATTCCCGCCTCCCTTCTCACGAAGTACCTGCAACTGGCCAATAATAGAGAATGGCTTTTCTGCTCGAGTAACGGTTAAACCATTATTATGGGTAATATTGAGTGATTCACCCATATCATTTTTAAGTACAAAATTATCGTTCGTCACAGATGGTGGCACCCGGGAAGTAAACAGATCAACCGGCGAATATGCCATTATAAGCAGATTCCCCCTTGCTTCACCCTGTAATAATTTGACAACATTTTCACTCTCATCTTCAATGGATAGGGTCCATTTTTGTATACCCAACAGCGCTGAAGACTGTATGCTCTGATTATTCAGTGAATACAACCAGGAACCAGCAAAAAGGTTCGCACCAGAATGGGTATCGAAGAGCTGAAAATGTGACAGATTATTTAAACGAAATTTTGAAAAACCATTCTGTATGGCCTCGTCTACCAATGCTTTCAGACCACTCCACGAACCATCAAAAACAATGGAGGGCAAATCCCATATAATATGTTGCTGATGTGTTGCTTTACCCTTTATTATTTGCCTTGCTGCCGCAAACAGATCTTTAGCAAGTGGAAAAACAAACTGTAGTTCAGGGTACTCAGCTACAGCAACCACATCTTGTATCTGATCACTGACTACATAGAGTTGTTCTTCCTGTTTTTCCGTAACGCCAAAGGTTTTTTGTCTAACGAGACTTTGAATCTCCGTTACCCGTATTTCGTCAGTTTCTTTTTGTTCCTTTTCCCATATTTCAAAAAGAACATGATAAAAATCACGTCGGATTTCTTTTAGTCGACTGGGCTTAATCACCACGGGTGGCAGATTCTCGGCAATGAGATCAGCAAGGCGAAAGGCGGGATATCCGGTACTTGCAAAAACTTTTTTCAATGTATCCTGACTCAGCGGAGAACGCGTAGCAGCAAAAGTCTGAACAGGATACTGTTTCTCAAGATGGGTGCCAGCTACTGTTGCGCGAACTCGTATATTTTCTTTTGTACATACGACACAGACATCAACACCATATGATCTACGAGGTGCTTTTTGCAAGCGCCGCCTGCAAGCCTCAACGCTCATTGTAAATTCTTTTCCGGTGGAAAGTTTAAAGACAGGATCGCCACCACTCACTTTCATTTTAAAGGGAAGTGGAATACTGACAAAGCTCCCCTTCCCTGCACGTTTAACTGTTCGTTTCTGAATTGTGATATTTCGTACAGTGAATCCTTTCCCGGCACGATCATTTCGTGGCTGTACACGAAGCCGATCGCCCACATAGATAACATCGTCGGTTCTAAAGGATATGAACTTCCCCTGTGAGCGTTCAACCTGGCCAATTATCCGGCCAATGCCTCCCTTCTGTTTTTCCAGTACAATTTCTTTATTACCAGTTCCTTGCAAAAAGCCATGACTGCTTGTACGACCCATGGCTCCGGCCAGTTTTTCCTGCGCTTCCTTAAGGATTGCGTGTCGTTGCTTGACTCCGGCATCAAGTACCATTCGATAACTGCTCACCACGCCTGCCACATACTCGGCGCTTTTCATACGACCTTCTATTTTAAAACTTGTCACCCCGGCGCGGATAAGATCAGGAATATATTCAATGGCAGAAAAGTCACTGGTGGAATAATAAAACCCTGTTTTTTCACCAAGATGATACCGTCTTCTGCAGGGTTGAATACAACGCCCTCGATTTCCGCTTCGACCATCAATATAAGACGAAAACAGACAATGCCCGGACATGGAATAACAGAGTGCTCCATGAATAAAGTGTTCAAGCTCAATACTGCTATGGTTGCCAATATATGTTATCTCTTTAAGGCTGAGTTCCCGTGCCAGAACAACGCGACGAAATCCCATCTGCTCAAGTTGCAAGACTCCGGTAAGGTTGTGAATAAGCATTTGCGTGGAGGCATGCAGGGGAAGCTCAGGAAAATAATTGTGCACAATCCGGTAAAGCCCTAAATCCTGAATGATCAGCCCATCAACCCGTTGCCGCTCAAGTTCTGCCAGCAATTCCACGAGAGACGCAAGTTCTGAATCTTTTATCAGCGTATTTAAGGCCACATAAACCTTAACACCACGTTCTTTTGCATACCCCACCAACTGCTCAAGCTCCTGCAGGGTGAAGTTTTTAGCCTTGGCCCTGGCAGAAAAATCTTTCAATCCACAAAAAATGGCATCTGCACCATTTTCCACCGCAGCAAAAAAAGATTCGATAGAGCCAACCGGAGCTAGGAGTTCTAAAGAATTCATCGGTTATTCAGAATATCCTCAATACTTCTCTCACCAACCCTATGCGAAAACAGTGCCTCAAGTAAGGGAGTCACCTTTTCCATTTCGTCCTCAACCAGCAAAAATCCAGGCAGTGGAAGGGCTTTTGTGACATTGACTCGTCCCTGATTGGGAAGGTAAACTGGAAGCTGCTGCATTACGTTTTGATTTTCGGATAAATCACACAGGGCAAGCAAAACATCAAACATGTTACCCAGATATTCACCCTGACCAAGATGTTCAACAACCTGCATAACAGCAGAAGATGCCGAAAGATAGGTCGCTCCTATTTTGGCAGGGACATTCGGTGCACAAACAGTCTCCGAAATAAAACAGCGACAGGAGAAAGGACGAACGTCGTAAATAGAACAGCACCCATCATCAAGAAAAGGACAGGGATCACTATTGCCATAAGACTCGGGAGTTACATCCTCTCCTGCCAAGCAACTAGCAGCAAATCCGTTGGTGGTAATTTGTACTTTGCTGGTACTCCCTTTTTTCTGGAGTCTGGCGGCCATCCATTCCTCTTGTCCCTGCTCACGTATTTTACGATGAATCAATTCTCCTTCAACTGCGGTGATAATCACATTCTGACTGCAACATGCAGAACAGCCTTTTTTACAGACTGTATCTTCATCGAGCCAGTTATCAAACTCTTCATATATTCCTAATAAAACTTCTTCTTTTAATGAAAGCATTCTCTTACCTATTCTATAATAATGAATATTATTTTTTGTGGGTTCGGCAAATCCGTTGACAGTAACTAATTCCATCCACTATAGTTAAAAATGTTGTATTTGCATACATTTTCATCATCAATGAGACCTTCAATGCACCACAACTTATACTATCAGCCTTTAAGTACCCATGACCATATATTCACAACAGCCTGGCAGGTATTACAAGCGCTCTTTACTCGGCACATTGGCCTGTCTAGTGCTATCCTTTCCTGCCTGCACGGTGGGCCCGAATTATCAGCCCCCGGACACTGCAGATTCCATTAAGATCAGCAGCATAATATACCCCGATGTCCGTTTTGAGCAAACTGACCTGAGCCACTGGTGGGATATCTTTAATGATACGCATCTCAGTTCCCTTATCGAGCGCGCTGAACAGAATAATCTGAACATTAAAATGGCCCTGGCCAGAGTCAAAGAGGCTCGCGCTATTTTGGGTATTGAAGATTCTGGTCTGTATCCCAGCCTTGATAGTAACGGTGCCATCGCCTGGGGAAAGGAGAGTGAAAACATCAATCCCGGTGCAACCGGGACCTCCACCAAATACTCACTGTCGGCCGATGCCAGTTGGGAAA
The DNA here is from genome assembly GCA_029934915.1 of Desulfocapsa sp. GTDB lineage: Bacteria > Desulfobacterota > Desulfobulbia > Desulfobulbales > Desulfocapsaceae > Desulfocapsa. The sequence continues at coordinate 3,730 of JAOZLI010000230.1, forward strand.
TCGATCTCTTTGGCCGCATCAGACGTTCGGTGGAAGCTGCAAGTGCCGAATACCAGGCCTCGTGGGAAGATCACAACGATGTGCTGATTACCATCAGAGCTGAAATTGCTTCCAACTATCTTTCCTTACGTAGTTTGCAGGCACAACTCAAAACTGCTGAAAAAAACATTATATCCCAAAAGGATATGTTAAATCTGACCCAAATCCGCTATGACAACGGCATTGCCACCTACCTGGACGTATCACAGGCAAAACGGGTTCTTGCCTCAACAGAGGCTGATATGCCTGTGATTCGACAGGATATGATGCAGACCATTACAGCACTGAGTGTGCTCACCGGCTCCCCTTCCGACACGTTGCTGATTCAACTGAGCACGGTTGTACCGGTACCGATGCCAACAGCAGATATTGGTGTGGGAATTCCAGCTGAACGCATTCGTCAACGCCCGGATGTTAAACAGGCTGAACGAAAGCTTGCAGCCCAGACCGCTCGCATAGGTGTGGCCACAGCAGATCTCTACCCCAGTTTTTCTCTTTTTGGCACTCTTGGTCTGGCATCGTTTAAAGCAGATAGTTTGTTTGATTCCGCAAGTGTTGTTTACGGCCTGACCCCATCGCTTACGTGGAAT
>JAOZLI010000231.1 GCA_029934915.1 Desulfocapsa sp.
CCCTGAGATGCAGTAAAGGTTGTACAAAGTACACCTGTAGCAAGAGAACCATGCAGGGAACCTGCAACGCCGCCTTCTGATTGCATCTGGGTTACAACTGGGATAGAACCCCAGATGTTTTCCTGGTTTCCGGTTGCTTTGGTATCCGCTTCAGCAGCCATGGGTGAAGATGGTGTGATTGGATAAATAGTGATAACTTCACTACAGGCGTAAGCAACATGAGTACATGCCTGGTTGCCATCGATTGTGACCATTTTTCTTGACATAGGTAAATCTCCTTAGATTTATTTGTTTGTTGAAGATTGTTTTTTTAATGTAGGTACGTATATGTTAACCCCGTTTGGGGAGATTCTTTAACTCATCAAGGCCCTGGCTGATAATTCTGTATTCTTTCATTGCCTCAAGTTCTTTGACCAGAGAGTCAATTTCACCATCATAGGGCATTACCCGAACAGAGACACGCTTGGATCCGCTTGGTGCGTCGTCAAATGATGTGAGGATGGAAAGGACTCTGGCACGGCTCTGACGGAGGACATCAATGAGTTTTGAAACTGATCCGCCAGCATCGGACATGTCCATAACAATTTGAAATGAACCATCCTGAATACCTGTGGCATGGATAAAGCCGCGCAAAATATCAGATTCTGAGAGAAGGCCTACCAGATTGTCTTCTTCATCAACAATGACCAGACCGGATATCTTTTCGTTTAATATTACGAGAGCCGCTTTTTCAAGGGTGTCATCTTGATTGAGGCGGATGGGATTGTCGGTCATCACATCCTTTACTTTCATCTCAGAAAGCAGGTAATACATTTCATGCAGGTCGATTTCTGTTTTTGAAGAAGGAGATGCTTCTTTCAGGTCGCGGTCTGTGATGATACCTGCAAGTTTTCCTTTGGAGACAACTGGCAACCTTCTGATATTGTTGTCCTTCATTGTCCTGCCGGCTCGCATGACCGAGGTGTTGGCATCCACTGTGAGAATAGTGGTGGCCATCCAATCCTTAATTAGCATAATTCCTCCTAGATAGTACAGGTGGTATTGAGGAGTTCTTTTAAAAATTGATTTTTGTTCAATTTTTGAAGAAGCCTCTGAGAGAATAGTGGTTTATTTTGTATAAAATAATGACGCAAAATCACATAACATAGAATATTTTTTTTCTCGATGCAAGTATTTACGGTGAAAACGAGTCGGGATGTGTGAAATCTATGTTTTTTTCTTGAAATTACTCCTCTTCCTGATAGAAGAGGGTGCATGAAGCCGTTAAAACAACATAGACTGGATCATGTGCTGACTTCTTTACGTGATGAAGAGGAATATGTTTTTCTCGATAGTGCACGTATTGATAAAGAGAATGTGAGCTCCTTTCTGTTTTTGCATCCTCTCCACCGTTTGGACTTTTTCATCGGAGATGATCCGGCCGTCTTTGTTAAACGCCTCGAGGATACGCTTGCGGATGGAAAGTATCTTGCCGGCTGGATCAGTTATGAATTTGCCTATCTGCTTGAACCAGGCCTGGTTGCATTACTTCCAGATTTGCCAAAGAATGTTCCCCTGGTAAGTTTTGGCGTGTTTTCAAAGCCCTTTGTGTATGATCATCGAACAGGTGAAAACAATTTTCCTGTTTCAGATACAGTTGCTGTACCGGATTTTGAAATTGCCAATGTCAGCCCCAACCTGAGTCGGGCAAGGTATCTGGAGGCTGTTGCCAGGATCAAAGAGTATATCGCTGCAGGAGACACCTATCAGGTTAATTACACACTGAAGTTGTTCTTTACTTTTACCGGTTCAGTGGAAAGTTTTTATCGACATTTACGTGCCAATCAATCGGTTTCCTATGGTGCATTGATGCGGCTTGGTCAGGAGCATATCCTTTCGCTTTCACCGGAATTGTTTTTCAGGGTGGAAGACGACAAGGTGCTGGTTCGCCCCATGAAGGGCACCATGAAACGCGGTCGTGATCTTCAGGAAGATCGTGAGTTTTGTGAAACACTGGCAACTGATCCCAAAAACAGAAGCGAAAATGTAATGATCGTTGATCTCCTTCGTAATGATCTGGGCAGGCTTACGCATCAGTGTAGTGATGGAAAAGTTGTAACAGAGTCTCTGTTTGATGTGGAACGTTACGAAAGCGTGTTGCAGATGACCTCCACCATTGTTGCCCAAACTGAAAAAAATGTGTTTTCGCAACTTGGTTTGATGGACTTTTTGAAAGCTCTGTATCCATGTGGCTCTGTGACTGGTGCTCCAAAAATCAGAACCATGGAGATTATTCGAGAACTCGAAAAAATGCCAAGGGGAGTGTATACTGGTGCCATTGGCTATCTGGCACCGGATGGAACGGGAACATTTAATGTGCCCATTCGTACTATTCGACTTGCCGGAGGAAAAGGTGAAATGGGTATCGGCTCTGGTATTGTTCAGGACTCTGATCCTGCGCAGGAATGGGAAGAGTGTCTGTTAAAAGCATACTTCCTGACCAAACCGGTACAAGGGTTTTATCTGATAGAAACCTTTCTTCTTGAAAAGGATGCTGGCTATTGGCTTCTTGAATATCACCTTGAACGTTTGCAGCAATCTGCGATCTATTTCTCCTTCTGTTATGATGCAGATTATGCGCGAGGCAGGCTGGAAGAATATAAGAAAGTACAGGATAAACAGCATCTGCGGGTACGACTCAGTCTCCACAAAGATGGAACACTGGATCTTGAATCTGTTGCCTGTGCGATTCCAAAGAAACGCTATCTTCCCCAAAACATAAAAAAGGGGAATGACAAATTACCTGCTGTTGCTCTCTCTAAACAAAAGATAGATTCAGAATCTTCCTTTTTCTTTCACAAGACCAGTAACCGTGAATTGTTTAATGAAGAATTCAAAAGAGCTACTGAAGAGAATCTGTTTGATATTGTTTTTGTGAATGAGCGGGGAGAACTGACAGAAGGCTGTATCACCAATATTATTTTATACCTGGATGGCCGTTACGTTACACCGTTGAAATCCTCAGGGCTTCTTGCCGGTACCATGCGTCAAAAGCTTCTTGCTGATAAAGAGATTGTTGTGAACGAAAAGGTTGTGCACGTGGAAGATTTGGAACGGGCAGATGCCATTTTTTGCTGTAACTCTGTTCGGGGTATTGTTCAGGTTCAGTTTGTCAAGAGTATATAACGAAGTAAATCTTATGAATAAATCTCCATTTACATCAAGTCCAACGGTGACCTTTGAAGAGCTCTTTCCTCGTCCAAATGTTCTGTTTGTCGATGTTCGGGCACCCATTGAGTTTGCTCAGGGGCATATCCCTGGAGCCATAAATATACCAATTTTTGCTGATGATGAACGAGCTGAAATCGGGACTGTCTACAAACAGGTGGATAAGGATACGGCCTTGGCGCTGGGCGAAAAGATAGCACGCCCCAAAGTGGATGGGATATTGGCAGAAATAAAAGCATTATTGCCGGCAGATCTTGTTATTTATTGCTGGAGAGGCGGAAAACGAAGCGGTGAAATTTGTCGTGTGGTAAATGAGGCAGGAATCCCAGCCCGGCGAATTCACGGAGGATACAAATCATATCGCAAGGGAATTAGAAGTTTTATTGAGAGCCCCCGGAAGCTTCTGATGCTTGGCGGAAAAACCGGAAGCGGCAAGACTGCCATGTTGCTTGGCCTGAAAGAGAAGGGTGTGCAAGTCATTGACCTTGAGGGGCTAGCCAACCACAAAGGCTCAGTCTTTGGTCATATCAACGAAGAACCGCAACCCACCACCGAACAGTTTGAAAATAATTTTTGTGATGAGTTACAACGAATAGATCCAAATCAGGTTCTAATGCTTGAAAATGAGAGCCATCTTATTGGAACCGTACACCTGCCGCAACCACTTTTACTGCAGATGCGTGCAGCGCCCCTGTTGATTGTTGATGTTCCCACAGAGGCACGAATTGATCGTCTGGTGCAGGAATATACCAGCACTGATAAGCAGGAACTGATTACAGCCACTGAACGAATTGCCAGAAAATTAACACAACCCAAACTCCTGGAAGTAACAGCGTTTCTGGAGCAGGGTGATTTTCGCAGTGCCTGTGCAATTCTACTTGGATATTACGATTATTACTATAATCGCGGTATTGAAAAGCGAAAAAATCAGGAGATTTCCTCCTTGTCTCTCAGTGGCTTTGATCTTGATGCTGATATTGTGCGAATACTTAATAGCTTGGATAAATCGATCATTGAATAAACCCTTAGAACGGGATTAGTCCTTTTTTTATTTATGATAAATGGTGTTGTTGTGTGTCTAATGTCATATTTTTACCTGATTACCATCAAAGCTCAGGTGAATGTAAAGTGGAAATGTAGGAGTCCCG
>JAOZLI010000038.1 GCA_029934915.1 Desulfocapsa sp.
GCAAAATACACCCGTGGCCGCACTCCCGTGACCCTGGTTTATTCAGAAGAACAAGAATCCAGATCATCCGCCTGCAGCCGGGAACATGCAATCAAAAAGCTATCCAGAAAGCAAAAAGAACAACTCATTCAAAAAATAAACAAATCAGTCACATAAGAATTGGAAAATAACGAATGAATAAGGTAGGCTATTTATAAAGACAAACCTTTACAATAAAATCATTTCCCCCATGACATCCATTCTCGTAGTTGATGACGAACGTTCCATGCGTGATTTCCTTAAGATTCTTCTGAACAAAGAAGGATATCAAGTGGAGACTGCCCCGAACGGTTCTGAAGCCTTAACACTTCTGGGAAAACATAGTTTTGATCTGGTTATCAGTGATATCAAGATGGATGGTATGGACGGGCTTGAGCTGCTGAGCAGCATTAAGGAACAATCCCCTGCCCTCCCAGTGGTGATGATTACCGCCTTTGCCTCACCAGATGATGCTGTTTTTGCCATGAAAAATGGGGCCTTTGATTATATCAGCAAGCCCTTTAACGTTGATGAAATCAAATCTGTAATCACCTCCGCCACCTCAAAGACGTTAGCACTTGATGAAGCAAAATCCATCTCCGCCCAATTCCCTGAGATTATCGGTGAAAGCCGGGAAATGGTAAAGATCTTCGAGATGATTCAACGCATAGCTCCTACTCCTGCCAACGTACTTATCTACGGCGAATCCGGAACAGGAAAAGAACTTGTAGCCCAGGCCATTCACCGTCACTCTCTGGTGGCAGAACAAGGATTTGTCCCCATTACCTGTAGCGCCATCCCCGAAGACCTCATGGAAAGCGAACTCTTTGGCCATGTCAAAGGATCCTTTACTGGTGCCATCAGTGATAAACTTGGCCTCTTCCAACTAGCCGATAAAGGGACAGCCTTTCTTGATGAAATCGGGGAACTCACACCTATTATTCAGACAAAACTCCTGCGTGTTCTGCAGGAACGTGAAGTTAAACCTGTGGGTGGTACCAAAGTTCAGCATGTGGCAGTTCGAATTATTGCCGCCACAAACAAAATTCTCGAAGAAGAAATTATGGCTGGCCGCTTTCGGGAGGATCTGTTTTATCGTCTTGCGGTTGTGCCTCTTCGTGTTCCCCCCCTGCGTGAACGCAAAGGCGATGTTCCGCTACTGGTTGATTATTTCCTGAAAAAATACTCAAATCTCTTTGGCAAAGAAGTTCAGGAGATGTCAAGCTACGCCATGGAAGTGTTAATGAGTTACGACTTCCCGGGTAATGTGCGTGAACTTGAAAATATTATTGAACGCGGTGTTGCCCTTGAGGCCTCAAACATCATCCTGCCGGAAAGCCTGACCCTCTCATCATTTCGCAGTGAAACATCAGGCTCTGCACAACAGCCTCAGTCTCCCTTTCAAATTGTTGCCAACGAAGAAGAGCTTTTTGATCGTGGCCTTGAGGAGGTAATGGCAGAAACTGAAAAAGTCTTTTTAAATGCAGCATTGAAGAAAAGTGGTAATTCAAAGATGCAGGCTGCAGATCTGCTTCGAATCAGTTTTCGATCTCTGCGGTATAAAGTTAAAAAATATGAGATAGGTTAAGGGAGATGCAGTCAGTTCCAGACCATATACAACGTTCTCACGAAAGCACAGTCAAACAGCTCCTCATTGACCAGTTACTCTGGATGTTATTTCTTCGGGTGGTGCTCTACACACTCCTTCTGGGGATAAGTGTGTATCTGCAGGGAGGAGAGTTCAACATTATCATTCTTCCCCCGGCCCTTCTGCTTTTCCTTATCATTCTGGTCTATTTCTCTTCCATAATATCGGGGCTGATCCTCTTAAAAAGCAAAATAAATCCCAGGCGTTTCGGGATACAACAAAACTTGCTAGACACATTTTTCGTGACTATCCTTGTCTACCTCACAGGTGGATCAGGTTCCATCTTTGCACCAATTTATTTTTTCCCCATCATTGCCGGAGGCCTGATCACACCAAGACTCGGTGGTCCCATAGCCGCAGGTGCAGCCACCCTGCAGTATGGCCTCCTCCTCAGTCTCGCCTACAATGGAGTTTTCCCCAATTTCCTTGGGATAGCGTTCTACGATAACGGACATGATGCCCTGGCTACTTTGAACATGTTCGCTGTATACGGATTAACCTTTTTTCTAGCCGCAATTCTTGCCTCCCTGTTTGCAGGACGCCTGAGTAAAACAGAGGATGCCCTTTCAGATTCTGTACGTGATTTTGATCGTTTAATGCTCCTTTACAAACAAATTTTTGATGATATAACCACAGGTATCATCACCACTGACGATCAAAATCGTATCACCTCTGCAAACAATGCCGTTTGCCTGATCACCGGTTTTGACCTAAACGATCTCTTGATGAATGATTTTCATAAAACTTTCCCAAATGTCACCTTTGGCAAGAAGGGAATACGGCATGCAGCTGCCTTACAGCGTAAATCCGAGGAAACTATTCGAATAGGATACTCCTATGCCAGATTACAATTCAACGCTCTGACCGACATGGATACGGGAGGGAGTAAACTTGAGACATGCCAAAACTGCAAGGTCATAACCATACAAGATATCAGTGAAGTTGAACGATTGGAAAAACAGATGCAGCAAGCAGAAAAACTTGCTGCAATTGGACGTATGAGCGCTGGCATTGCCCACGATTTCAGAAACCCCCTCACTGCTATTTCAGGTTCTGCCCAGGTTCTAGCCAATGAACTCAACCTGATGCCCTCAGAACAACAGGAGACCAATATAACCCTGATCAATATTATCATACGTGAATCCAATAGACTGGCAAATACTGTCTCTGATTTCCTTAAATTTGCACGCCCCGAACATGCCGAAAAAGACTGGATTTCTTTAAAATCCTGTTTGGGAGAAGTCATTGAAGTTGCCAGAGCAAACCCTAACTGGCCAACAGATAACGCACTGGATATACAGACAAACGACATAGTCGACGTCTACGCAGATCAGTACCAACTCTTTACCGTCTTAAACCACTTGCTGCAAAATGCCCTGGCATTCTGTCCAGCAGGAAAAGAAGCTATTCGAATAATCGCCAGGGAAGAGAATGACGAGATAGAGATCAGTGTTGAAGATAATGGACCAGGTATAGAACCGGGTAAAGAAAAGAAAATATTCGAACCTTTTTACACCAAAAGAGTTGATGGGACAGGACTTGGTCTTGCCATCGTGAGGCAGATGATGGAAGAACACCAAGGCAGTATCAGGGTAGATGATTCTTCACTTGGGGGAGCGAAGTTCACCCTATCCTTCCCCCTTCCAACATAGTTGCGCGTTATTCGTCCTCTTTCCAGACGGTTGCCCCGAGCCCACTTAACTTTCCGACGATATCTTCGTAGCCTCTTTCCAGGTGATAAATTCGGGAGATATCAGTTCGACCGCTGGCAGCAAGCCCTGCGATAACAAGAGAGGAGCTGGCACGTAGATCCGTTGCCATCACCTGTGCACCTGTTAAGGGCAGTCCGCTACGCCCCTTGACCATGGCAATACGACCATCAATTTTTATATCAGCTCCCATTCGCTGTAGTTCTGCCACATGCATGAACCTGTTTTCAAAAATGGTTTCGTGAATAACGCTTACCCCATTGCTCCCTGTCATAAGGGCCATAAATTGTGCCTGTAAATCTGTAGGATACCCGGGGTATGGTAGCGTTGTAACATCGACGGCTTTTATTTGAGTCTTCTTTTCTTCGGCAAGTATATGTAAAAAATCTTCCCCTACTTCAACCTCCACTCCTGCAAGGCGTAATTTATCGACCAAAGAGGGAAGATGACTCGGATCACAATTCTGAATAATTGCATCTCCGCCTGTTGCTGCGACTGCAATGGCATAGGTTCCAGCCTCAATTCTATCCGGAATTATCCTACTTTCTGCAGCTGTAAGCTTCTCGACTCCTTGTATCTCCAGTCGATCGCTGCCTTTCCCTTCGATGTTGGCCCCCATGGAGCAGAGCATATCGATAAGATTACCGATTTCAGGCTCCTTGGCCGCATTTTTAATTATAGTGGTTCCTTCTGCAAGCGTTGCCGCCATAAGAATATTTTCGGTACCGGTCACCGATGGAATATCAAAATAGACATTGTTACCCTGCAAACGACCGGGACTGATGGCATCAACATATCCACCCTCAAGATCACACTGCACACCAAGTTGTTCAAAACCCATCAGGTGAAAATTAATGGGCCTGGCACCAATGGCACAACCGCCTGGCAGAGAGACCTTAGCTCTCCCAAGTCTTGCTAACAATGGTCCCAACACCAAGACAGAAGCACGCATGGTTTTAACCAGTTCGTAGGATGCTTCTGAATACTTTAATCCCGTTCCATCAATACGTAAGGTTGAGCCTTCACGTTCCCAGGTTAAACCTAAGGATTCAAGTAACCGCAGAATAGTTCTGGTATCGCGAAGATCCGGTACATTATTAAGTATATGCACGCCTGGAGCCAGAAGAGTTGCGGCCATAAGAGGTAATGCAGCATTTTTGGCCCCACTTATTTTAACTGTACCGTGTAGGGGCTTACCACCCTCTATTACTAATTTTTTCATCGCTCACAATTTGGTTCTGTTATTTATTATTTTTTTAATTTCGTATAGAAAACACGGTCATGTCCAGCGTAATCTTTCTGAACTGAAACATCACCAAAGGATTGCTCATTTACTAGTTGCACAACAAACAAATTCGACACATCTTCTCCCTGCTCGGTCCCTATCTCCATAAACAAATGTCCACCAGGAAGCAAACGAGACCGTAATTGCCCACATATTTTTGAAATGATTTCCATTCCTTTTTTTCCACCATCAAGGGCAAGATGCGGTTCAAAGTGCGCAACTTCAGGCTGCAACCCCTCTTGTATTGATTCCTGGCTTACATAGGGAGGGTTGGAAACCACACAGGACAAACAAGGTCGTGGTAAAACTGCAGACAACAAATCAGAGTGAAGAAAAGTGACAAGGTGCGAGACGCCATGCTGAACACAATTTTTATGGGCAATACAAAGTGCTTCCCACGAAATATCAATGGCGAGCACTGGCCTGTTCAGTTCTTTTGCCAAAACCACCGCAATAGCGCCACTACCACAGCAGAGATCCAGAAGTATCCCATCTTCGATAGGATCATTTTCTGTAAAATGAATAACCTGCTCAAGGAGGAACTCAGTTTCAGGCCTTGGAATAAGAACATCAGGTGTTACTAGAAAATCCAGTGACCAGAATTCCTGCACCCCTAAGATATAAGCAAGGGGTTCCCGCTTTACCCGGCGGGCTATTAATGTACTGCACAGTTCAATAGAACTTTCAGAAATCTGCTCTTCAGCAGCAAGATACAGACCGGTACGAGACTTTGCTAGACAGTGGCCAAGAAGAAGTTCAGCATCAATCTCAGGCGTATCTATCCCTGCCTTAGCAAGCACCACAGCACTTTCTCGCAAGAACTGAGCGACGCGCATCTACTGAATTTGCTTAAGTTTTTCTTCCTGATCGTGAGTGATCAACGGTGTCAGTACGTCATCAAGCTTACCAGCGATAATGGAATCCAGCTTGTACAGTGTTAAATTTATGCGATGATCAGTGAGCCTTCCCTGAGGAAAGTTGTAGGTTCGTATGCGTTCACTGCGGTCCCCTGTTCCGACCTGACTCCTGCGATCATCGGCTATTTTATCATGGTGTTCCTGTTCCAGCTTATCAAGCAGTCGGGCACGAAGAACTGTTAGCGCTTTAGCTTTATTCTTGTGTTGTGACTTCTCATCCTGACAAGTCACCACAAGACCAGTTGGCAAATGGGTGATGCGAACAGCGGAATCGGTCGTGTTAACGGATTGCCCCCCAGGGCCAGACGCACGATACACATCAAATTTCAATTCATGCATATCGATATTAAGTTCCACCTCGTCAGCTTCTGGAAGAATAGCCACTGTAACTGCTGAGGTATGAATCCTCCCCTGAGTTTCCGTAGCCGGAACCCGCTGTACACGGTGTACTCCACTTTCGTATTTAAGCCTTGAGAAGACAGAATCCCCACTAATAAGCGCAATCATCTCCTTAAAACCACCTATACCAAGAGGATTCGAAGACATCACTTCCACTTTCCACCCCTGAGACTCAGCATAACGGGAATACATACGAAAAAGATCGGCAACAAAAAGGGCAGCCTCATCGCCACCTGCTCCTGCACGAATTTCAAGGAAAGTATTACGTTCGTCATTGGGATCTTTTGGCAAAAGCAATAACAGAATATCCTGTTCAAGTACTTTTTGTCGAGCCAGTAGATCTTCTATTTCTTCCTTGACCATCTCAAGCAATTCCGGATCGTCGTCACCCGCTTGAAGCATCTCACGATTATCTACGATTTCATTGCTGACAGCTTCGTTTTCATTGTACAGCAGTTGGAGTTTCGAAAAATGCGCATGCTCCTGAGCCACTTTTTGGTAGGCTTTCTGATTACTGATCAGTGATGGGTCTGAAAGCCTCCCTTCGAGGTGGGATATTTTTTCGTCAAGATCTGCTAATTTATCAATCATGGAAAGGGTCGCTGAAAATCAAAGGAGGCTAAAAAAAAATCCACAACCTGTTATCAGGTTGTGGATTAATGTGATACGTTCGGTGCGTAATAAATTCGAAATCAGGCTTTCTTTTCGAAATGTTTCGCGTAACGTTTCTTGAATTTCTCAATTCGACCAGCAGTATCAATCAGTTTCTGCTTTCCAGTAAAAAAAGGATGACAGGCTGAACAAATCTCAACTTCCATTTCCGCATTCACAGAACCAATCTCAACTTTATTACCACAGCCACAAACTGCTGTAATTTTATGATATTCTGGATGTATGTCACTTCTCATAATCTTGTATCCTTAAATAATAGGTGACCCATCGGCCACATTTATCAATTTTGTATCTAAAAAGAATGGTATTATAATAAACTATTCAGGAATTTCAACAATAAAGATATTTTACTTTATCTGAAATCACTGATTCATCTGATCAAAAAAGTCTTCATTGGTTTTCTGGTGTTTTAATTTATCAAGCAAGAATTCCATTCCACTGGCGGGATTCATGGAAGCAAGAAGTTTACGTAGGATCCAGATACGATTTAAGACATCGGGGGCAAGCAGCAGGTCCTCCTTACGAGTTCCGGATCTTTTCACGTCGATGGCTGGATAAATACGTCTATCAGACATCTTCCTGTCAAGAATCACTTCCATATTACCTGTCCCTTTGAATTCTTCAAAGATAACATCATCCATACGACTTCCGGTCTCAATAAGTGCGGAGGCAATAATGGTCAGACTTCCACCGTCCTCAATATTGCGCGCTGCACCAAAAAAACGTTTGGGACGAAACAGAGCATTAGCCTCCACACCACCGGAAAGAATTTTCCCACTGGAAGGAGTCACGGTATTATAGGCTCGTGCCAGACGGGTAATACTATCGAGCAAGATAACAACATCCTTTCCATGCTCTACCAGTCTCTTTGCCTTCTCGATGACCATTTCTGCCACCTGAATATGCCGTTGTGGCGGCTCATCGAAAGTAGAACTCACGACCTCGGCCGTGGTAACAGTTCGTTCCATTTCCGTTACTTCTTCCGGACGCTCATCAATCAGCAGGATAATCAGATACACTTCCTTATGATTATGGGCAATGGAGTTGGCAAGCTTTTGAATAAGGACTGTTTTACCGGTTCTGGGAGGCGCGACAATAAGACCACGCTGCCCTTTTCCAATGGGACACATCATCTCCATCAGACGCATTGAGTAATTATCCGGCTGCCACTCAAGGTTAAACTTTTCTTCCGGATGCAGGGGAGTCAAATTGGTAAAAAGGGTTTTCTTTTTAGCCGCGGCAGGCGTATCGAAGTTGATAAACTCAACCTTTAACAGGGCAAAATAGCGTTCACCGTCTTTTGGAGCTCTTACCTGCCCTTCAATGGTATCACCGGTACGCAGACCAAGCCGACGTATTTGTGAAGGAGAGACATAGATATCATCTGGACCTGGTAGATAGTTATAATCAGGTGCCCGAAGAAAACCAAAGCCATCCGGAAGGATTTCAAGAACTCCGCTTCCACGCAACTTTCCATCTTTTTCGACCTCAGCCTTTAAGATAGCAAATATTAAGTCCTGTTTACGAAGCGTATTAACGCCTTCAACTTTTAGCTTTCGGCCAAGCTTGACGAGTTCGGCAATTTTCTTGAGTTTTAAATCAGCCAGATTCATTCCTTGTAGTCTCCTGTTGGGGCTGTTTATTTACTGAATACAAAATAACGGTTATCCAATCACCTACACTTTCTCAAATAATAATGATAATAAAATTCAAGAAAAAGGACGAATAACAACGATGGGATTTTATAATAAGATTATATTGAGAAGTTATCACACATAGTGACAAACATGTTTCATAGCTAAACGGTTCGTTACGATCCGTATTGTTTTGCTTAGTTTTTTCTATTTCGAATAGAATAATAAGGCGGGGCAGCAAGTGCTTATGCAGACAATGATAAGATTTCTCTAAATTCCTGTCAAGTATTTTTCATGGTCTCTTCGATTTTCTTTCCAAAAGAGTCATTTCTCACCAACCACTTAAGCTCTTCAACGGCTTCGGCAAATGACGAAGAGTTATCCACTACAAAATCGGCTAACTTCACCTTCTCTTCTATCTTCATCTGCGCCGACACAGATTCACCAGCAGCATCCTTCGACACCTGATCCCGTTGCATCACTCTTTGTATGCAATCGGCCTCGTCAGCGTAAACAAGCAGCGTGCAATCAAAGTCACCCTGCCAGCCCTTTTCAAAAAGAAGAGGAATTTCAGCCACAAGATGCACCGAATCATTTGTAGCCATTTTGCAAAAGCGCTGCATCTCATTGCGAACCAATGGATGAATAAGAGCATCAACCGCTTCCCTAAATTGCTTATCTGCAAAAATTTTCTTTCGAAGAACAGGCCTGTCAATTTCACCATCTGGTAAAAAAATATCGGCAGGAGCGATTCTTTTTACCCCTTGCCACCCTTTGTGATCTATGGATAAAAGATCACGACAGAGAAGATCAGCACTAACCAGCGTCCCATCCAGTAATCCAGCAAGAACCTTAGAAATCTGGGTTTTTCCTGATCCCATACCGCCAGTTACAGCAATATTCATGATTAGGAGATCACCGTATATTCAGCTGAACGAAGCTCTTCTACTTTTTGCTTAAAGTCATCCCAAAGAGGTGCAGTAAACGAGATGATCTCTTTTGTAACCGGATGGGGCAGCCGCAAACGATGCGCATGAAGCATTTGCCTTGGAAACTGCGCGACATCACGCCCTCTCCCATAGAGCCTATCTCCGGCAACCGGATGCCCAAGCGATATCATATGTACCCGTATCTGATGCGTTCGCCCTGTTTCAATTTTCACACGAACAAGACTCCACAATCCAGCATACTCTTCAAGTACCTGCCAATTCGAAACGGCGTATCGCCCACGCCCTTCTTCACAAACAGCCATTTTTTTCCTGTTAATGGGATGCCTGCCTATATTCGCAACTATCCTGCCCTTTTTTTCTTTGAATATTCCACGAACTAATGCCAAATATTCTTTATCCACAGTACGTGCCTTAAATTCTTCCGACAAGAGCCTGTGCGACTGAACAGTCTTGGCGACCACCATAATACCAGAGGTATCTTTGTCGAGCCTATGGACAATTCCGGGTCTCACATCATCACCGACACCTGCTATCTCCTGACAATAATATAAAAGACCATTCACGAGAGTCCCATCGGGATTTCCATGGGCAGGATGCACTACCAGACCTGGTGGCTTAGAAATAATAAGAAGATCGCTATCCTCGTACAGGACAGGGAAAGGAATTTTCTGCGGTTGTAAAGTGGGCGCAGCTGGAACAAACAAAGTACCCGTTATTATCTCTCCAGCCTTTAATTTATAACTACTCTTTTTCTCGGCCCCATCAACACGAATCAGGCCTTTACGAATAGCCTGATTCAATAGACTCCTGGAATTGCCTGAGACATGCTGCACAAGAAAGTGATCAAACCTGCTACCACTATGTACAGGATAAACCTCAATAGTAATGATAGCAGATTGCTCAGTGTTTGGCTGTTCTAACGGGGGAGTGATCATGACAACGAAGCCATGGAAATGGACAACTTACTTAAAAAGGTCTTCAATTAATTTTTCAATTTTGGATTCATCAACCTTTCTGGCAAGAGAGATCTCGGTTACCAATAAATTTTTAGCAGTATCCATCATTTTTCGCTCGCCATAGGAAAGATCTTTATCAACTGAGAGCAGATACAAATCTCGAAGAACGGCGGCTACCTCATGAATAGAACCTGTCTTGATCTTTTCCATGTACTCACGATAACGTCGGTTCCATGTTTGAGTCCCAATTTCTCTATCACGATCTCTCAGGATATCAAGAACCTTTTCCACTTCTTTTTTGCTGATAATGGCACGTAAACCAACATTATCACTACTCACAGTGGGGATCATGATTTTCATGGCATTATCAAGAATTTTCATTATATAATAATCCTGATCAATACCAGCCACAGTCTGAGACTCAATAGCCTCTATAACTCCTACTCCATGGGCCGGATAAACGGCCATATCGCCTGCTGCAAACAAAGTATCCTCCTGGGAAAACTTCAGAGATTCGGACATGAACCTCATTGGATATGAGAATTTCTTTTATACAATAAATATACGAAGAGCAAATCTGTATAAGAAAAGTTCTCAGCATACCACACTTTTCCAAAAAGTGCTTTGAAAAAACAGTGAGTTGCTCGTCATTTAACGCTATTTAACAAATTCATAGCCTTCTCGGCACCGAATTCCACGAACAGCTGAATACCTTCAAGTAACGTTTCCATACGTTCATCCATAATTTTTTGTTCTTCATTGGAAAAAGGAGCAAGCACAAAACGCTCTACAGGTATGTCTGGATGAATATTATTTTGCCCAGGTCTTCCAATGCCAATTTTCAATCTGAAAAATTGTTTACTGCCCAAGCATTGAATAATGGATTTAATCCCATTGTGGCCACCTGGCCCACCTGTGGCAGCCATTTTCAGCCGCCCAGGATGCATATCAAGATCATCATGAAGGACAAGAATATGATCTGTAGGCACCTTATAAAAATCAGCAAATCTGGCTAAGGACTTTCCCGATAGATTCATATAGGTCTGTGGTTTTAGAAGATAAACACGTTTACCTGCCAATTGAGTCCGACAAGAAAGGGTCTCCCATTTTTCAGCATTAAGAGAGGTGCCAATGGTATCTGCCAATGCATCGACAACTTGGAACCCAACATTATGCCTGGTATTCTCATATTTGCTCCCGGGATTCCCAAGACCAGCAATTAAATATACTTCCTCAGCCACGTGTTTTGTCCTTTCAAAAAAAAATCCGGAAAAGGTTTTTCAAAACCTCTTCCGGACGAATCTTACATTTGTATTACGTATTACTCAGAATCAGCGGAAGCCGCATCTCCCTCTGCTGAGGCATCAGCCTCTGTATCTGTTGCATCTGCCGATGCCGCTTCTGCTGCCTCTGCTGCTTCTGCGGAATCTGCTGCGGCCGTTGCTGCTGCTGCCGCTGCTGCTGCTGCTGCTGCTGACACAACCTCAACGCAAAGGATATCCCCATCGGAATCCATTTTTACATTCTCAGGCAGTTTAATGTCTGCAAACAAAATCGTTTCGTCAATATCCAGATCGGAGACATCAACGCTAATAACATCTGGAATCTCAAGCGGTAAGCCTTCAAGTACTACAACTGCATTGTGGACAACAATCTCGCCACCACGATCTACACCCTTTGCTTTTCCGGTAAATTCAACCTTTACAGAGAAAGACCTGGAAGTCTCAAGGTTAATTTCCAGAAAATCGGCATGGATCAATCTATCATCAACGGGATCTGTTTGAATCTCTCGCATCATAACGTGGCGAGTATCATCTCCATTAATGGAAAGATTTACCACTGCATTTTTGCGGCTGATTTGATACAACGTTTTCAAAAACGGCTTGGTCTCAAGCTGCAGCGATAGTGAATCTTTACTATTTCCGTACAATACGGCTGGCGTATTTCCGCTTACACGCAGACGACGCATGGAACCTTTGCCAAAAACTTCTCTTGTTGAAGCAGACATGTCTACTTGTAGCATTTGTTTCTCCTTAGTCTCGAGTCTGACAATGTTTCAGACAAATCGAGAATTATCTCAAAAATAAAATTTTTAGTAATTATCACACACCAGTTACACAAAAAGTGAACTGATGGAACCTTCGGTATGAATACAATCTATGGCAGCTCCGAGCAAATTAGAGACTGAGAGCACCTTAATTTTATCACATGTCTTTGCATCGCCACGAAGAGGAATGGAATTGGTAACAACCAGCGAGCTTATCTCTGATTTATTCAGACGCTCAACAGCAGGCCCTGAAAGCACAGGATGCGAACAACATGCATGCACTTCATTGGCACCATGTTTCATAAGTGTTCCTGCACCATTACAAAGCGTCCCTGCAGTATCGACCATATCATCAAGCAAAATTGCAGTCTTCCCCTTCACGTCACCAATAACATGCATGGCCTCACACTCGTTAGGCCTGTCACGACGTTTATCAATAATAGCAAGTCCCGCATCCAATCGTTTGGCAAAGGCACGTGTTCGTTCAACACCACCCGCATCGGGAGAGACCATAACGACATTTTTAAATTTGTCTTTGATATAGTCAAGAATTACTGGAGCAGCGTAAAGATGATCCACAGGAATATTAAAGAATCCCTGAATCTGGCCAGCGTGAAGATCCATGCTTAAAACACGGCGAACTCCAACGGCCATAAACATTTCGGCTACGACTTTAGCTGAAATGGGTACTCGGGGTGCAACTTTTCTATCCTGGCGCGCATACCCATAATAAGGGACCACAGCGGTAATTCTTCTGGCGGATGCTCTTCGAAGAGCGTCAACCATGATCACCAGTTCCATAAGGTGATCATTAACCGGAGTAGAAGTGGGCTGCACAACAAAAACATCCGCACCACGAACATTTTCTTTTATTTCAACAAAGATCTCGCCATCACTGAATTTACGAACATCGGCTTCTGAAAGTGGCACCTTAAGATAGTCACAAATTTCCTGCGCCAGCACCGGATTGGCATTTCCTGAGAAAACTTTAATGATGTTTGGCATGTTCTTTTTCTTTGTTGTTGTGGTGTTAAAAAACTTTTAAATATCTTTTCTACAGCACTAAAATTGACTGTAAATGTGTTCAAGTTCGTTCGTTTTTATTCTGGCGCAATGGTAGTGTCATGCGACTGAACAAAAACGAATGAAATTGGATGCATTTCCAGTCAATTGGCTGGGGCGGGAGGGATCGAACCTCCGAATGTCGGGATCAAAACCCGATGCC
>JAOZLI010000554.1 GCA_029934915.1 Desulfocapsa sp.
CTTTTTAAGGGCGCGATTGACTAAAGCATATCGACGCTTGTCGCTTCCATCTACGAGGCGGCTCAGTTGGTGTACGTTTATGATTTTATCGGCGAGGCCCTGTTGGCGAAGCAGTTTGGTAAGTGTTTGCATGGTGGTAAAATACCACATACTTTCGCTATCTGCAAGTATGTGACATTTTTCAGCATGGAAGGGGCTTGCATGCCGCCGACAAACGTATTCATACGTCCTGTATAATATTGTGGCGATGAATATTCCTAATTACACCTGCGAACAGTGGCGAAAGATTCCATTCGTTATTGAAATATTGAATCTACAAGAGTAATTTTATCATCATTTATTGCAGCATCTTTCAGCTCTTCACTGAAACCGGATTTGCTGAAGAATAAGAATTTACAATCAGCCGATACAGGTAATTTGTTTGTTGTAATTTTTTCCTGCAATGCTCGTAAAACTGAAAGTCCAACCTGACGTTTGGACCATTTACATTCGCCAGCCACTATAAGTTTGTTATCGATATCAACTCCCGCAACATCAATTTCATAATGTTTTCCCCATTGCCTGCCAACCCGAAGACAGCCAAAGGCTCCTGGAGTGTACTTGACATAGTCGCGGCATAGTTTCTCATAACAATAGGCAATGTGGGACTGTATTAAAGGCTTAAGGCGCTCTTCTACAAGCTCGACTTGGTCAAATTCCAGAAAACTTTCATAGGGATAAATTGCCCCAAACCATAATCGCAAAAATGGATCGGCAACCTGATAAAAGCCCTTTTTTGATTTCTGGGGATTTTTCTCAAGGACAGGGACTTCTCTGAAAATTAAAAATAGATCTCGTAACAACTCAATATATCGGGTCAATTGGTTAGCAGGAAGTTGCAGCAAACCACCAAGCTCTGTGATACGTCCTGAACCATTACCAAGACCATTTAAGATAGACCAACAGACATTTGGCCTGGAAATTTCTTCGTTAAGCAAGTAACGAGCTTCCTGATAAAGGATTCCTGATCGGCTCAAGGCTAAATGACGCAGAGCCTCGGAAAAAGAATCATAGCCACGAGCTAACTCAAGGTACCTCGGGACGCCACCGGTCAGGCTGTACATGTTGATTAATTCAATATCGCTTCTCCCGGGCAGGAACTCACGAATATGTTGATAACGAATGGGCTCAAGGAGCATTTGCACAGAAGCTCTGC
>JAOZLI010000555.1 GCA_029934915.1 Desulfocapsa sp.
AACATACGAAAAATACAGAGTAGCAAGGAACGTAATGGGCCACCACCTGGACAGCAAAAACAGCATTGTACCTCTTATTGATCGCTTGAATAAATATCCAATCGGTTTGCCCGACACTGAAAAACTCAGGCAGATTCTGGCTATTCTTTTTTCAGAAGAGGAGGCATTTATTGCTTCACGCTTTCCCCTTGAGGAATCCACCATTCAAGAGTTGATTCGTGTAACCGGTTGGGAGCAGGGACGCCTAGAAGCAAAGCTTGAGGAAATGGCGGACAAAGGATTGGTCATGGATTTACATTATAATGACCAGACGTTTTATATCCTGATGCCGGGTTTGATAGGATTTTTCGAATTCACCTTTATGAAACAGCGCCAGGATCTCCCGGTGGTAGAGCTTGCTCAACTCATGCACGAGTATCTTCTTGGTGATCCTGATCAGGAGATGGGTAGAGAGTTTTTTTCAAGCAAGACACCGCTTACCCGCTCACTTGTCTACGAAGAACATATTCCCGTAAGTTCCACCATTGCCACCTACGAAAGCGCTAAAAAAATAATTATCGACGCAGACTATGGTGCCATTGCCATGTGCTACTGTCGGCATAAGAAAGAGCATTTACAACAGAGTTGTGAAAAGGGCGCACCGACGCAGGAAATTTGTATTTCTCTGGGGACTGCTGCACGATTTATGGTAAGGCGTGGTTTTGCAGAAAAGAGAAGCACGGATGAATTGCTGGCTATTCTCACCAAGGCAAGGGATCTGAACCTGACCCATATTACGGATAATATACGTTATAATCCGTCCTTTATCTGTAACTGCTGTTCCTGCTGCTGTGAGTTGCTTGGAGGAATCAATCGCGGATTTCCCATGGGAGTCGCCAAAACAAATTTCAGTTTGCATATTGATGCGGAAAGCTGCATCGGCTGCGGTCTCTGCAAAAAAGCTTGTAATGTTACAGCACTGGATCTTGTCGATGCCTCAGGAGAAGAAAAGGGGAAGCGAATGGAGGTCAATACTGAACACTGCCTTGGTTGCGGCGCCTGCATTTCCTCCTGTCCAACCGGATCGCTATCACTCATTCCCATGCCTCGCTCTGAGCCTCCTAAGGAAAAGAGAGATCTTTTTAAACAGATTCTCAAGGAAAAAAAACGTCTTACTCCGTTTATCGTAAGTGGAGTGAAAAAACGATTGCGGCG